>DATBXD010000217.1:0-6163 GCA_036514475.1 Nitrososphaerales archaeon | reverse complement strand
GGCTGTGGGACATAATTCGTTCTGCTGGTTTCTGGGCTAGTTTGTTGGTCTTTGGTTATATGTTGATGTATCATCGTTTGTAGGCGGGCTTGTTCAGGTACGCTTACGTTTGTGGTTAAAAGGAAGCATGCCTTTCTCCCGATGGTCAACGAATGATTAGGGATGAGGACGTTAGGAATACGGTGAAGGAGCTCGGCGAGCACATCGGGAAGACGTATCTTGAGGCTCATCCGGAGAAGGAGCGGGATTGGAGAACCTACGAGCAGCAGTTCTCGAAGAGGATCAAGGAGGCTATGAAGGCTCTTGACCCGCTCATCCATGAAGCTGTATCTGCCATTAGGATTGAGGAGGGTAGACGAGGGAGACCAGATTCTCTAACCCTAGAGCAGAAGGTGAAGCTGCTCCTGATCAAGCAGCTTGTCGGCGAGTCGAACAGGATGTTCGCCAACATGCTTGAAATATTCTCAATGCTCTCCGGAATAGATATCTCATACAAGACGGTTGAGAGGCTCTACTCAGATGATCTGGTCATGATGGCGTTGCACAACCTGCACATCCTCATGCTCAGAAAGAAAGGGGTGGAGAGCAGCGACGCCTCGGGTGACGGCACCGGCTACTCCCTCACCATATCAAAACACTACGAAAGCGTATCTCAAGAGCTCAAAGACAAAGCCAAAGAGCAACCAGAAGAAAAGAAAACCTCACTGTCTTCGGTGAAAGAGGAAGCGAATAGAACGAAACATGCTTTCGCCTACGTCTTCAGGCTGATGGATCTCCCATCGAAAATGTACTTATCCTACGGATCGAGTATGAAGTCTGAGAAGGAGGCTTTTGATAATGCAATGAGAATGCTAACCAATATAGATGTGACGCTCAAAACAGTTCGGCTAGACCGGTACTACAGCACGCCCGGCTACGTGGACTCGTTCGGAGACACCAAAGTCTTCGTGATACCCAAGAGCAACGCCACATTGAACGGCTCATGGAAATGGAAGACAACAATGATAATGTTCGTAAAAGACACAATAGACCTTAGGCGTAATTAGGCCACGGCTAGAATTATTCCAATTTTCGCAATAAACAAATGTAGTTGACAGTAAATATTTTACAGGCTTTACCTCAATATTGTAATAATTATTGCAAGTAACTGGCGAAACCTATTACGCCTAAGGTCTAATACACTACCTAGAGAAGTACCACCAGCGAAGTAACTCAGAAGCAGGCTTCTCAGCCGACAAGAAGATGCTAGGATGGGGAATCACACAGAAAAGAAACGACCGAATCAACTGCGCCATGACATGCACCGGCCTATGGCACAACCTATTCAACCTAGCAACCCCATGAATTATGTCCCACAGCCCTTTTAATTATTCTTGGTTAATCATGTCTTCGAAATTCTAATAAAACAGGAAATAAATATAACTATATTATTCTTTTATTGAAATAAATATTTTGGCGGACTGTTGAAAAACTTCTCCGCCTGCTTAATTGAAGCCTTCATCGATCTGGAAAAATAGGTTTCTAGACTATTTTTCAATGATAGACGTAGGTTAATTCTTATGCTTCGCTTGACGATGAAGCTTCCGTTCCTGCTTCTTGTGAAGAGGCTAGTTGAGCGTTCGCGAACCTTGGTCCGACGTTCGTCACCTTGATCCTGACTTTTTGGCCAGCTTTAGCACCAGCTACAAAGATTATGAATCCTTGTATCTTCGCTATACCGTCACCACGTCTCGAAATCTCTGTGATTTCAACATCGTATTCCTTGCCAACTTCTACTGGCTTAGGTCCGGTGCTTCTTGGGGCTCCAAAGCCACCGCCACCACTACCGTAGCTAGGTCTTCTGCCACCGCCGTATCCTCTACCACCTGATCCGTAACTCGTTTGGTATCACCTTATAATGCGGTTTAAAATACTCACATATTAACATGTCTATCAAACATTTACTCCACTGTTTTACTTTCCAATTTTGTACTTAGTTCATCAAGAAGTTTGTTTAGATCTATGTTTGGCAATCCATTTTCCATTTGGATTTGTTGTTTTGCGGGAGGTAGTTCTTTGTAATTGGGTATTCTTTGAGATATTCTTTCTTGGTAATTGGGGATATTCCTATTAATGTAAAAAATGCCTATTGGAATCTTATCTCCCCATTCACTTGACTTTAGAACTATCTGCGTTAGCTTCTGGTCCAGTTCCAATTCGTTATGCACTATAGGGTCAAATTCTATCTCATTAAGCTTATACAATCTCTGTTGAGGCTTGCCATTCTTATCAACTGGTCTGTCATACCCCTCAAACCACTCTTTCGTGCTGATGTCGTTGTATGTTGGGCAAGGTTGCAACACCTCGATGAAGGCAAGTCCTTTGTGCTCGACTCCTCTTCTAATCATCTCTCTTAGATGCTTAACATCATACGCGTAGCTTCTAGCTATGAAGGTGTATCCAGAAATAGCTGCTAAAACGACTGGGTTTATGGATTGATTGAGGTTTGGCTGCGGAAGAGATTTTGTTTTTAATCCTAGCTTGAGGGTTGGAGAAGCTTGGCCTTTCGTAAGCCCGTAAACACCGTTATTATAAATTATGTAGGTGATGTCTAGATTTCTCCTTCCTGCATTAACCATGTGTCCGACTCCGATTCCAAGTCCATCTCCGTCTCCTCCAACAGCTATGACTTCCAGATTTGGGTTGGTGAGCTTTGCACCTATAGCGTAGGGGAGTACCCTCCCGTGCAACGTATGTATTCCATATGTGCTGGTAAAGTGAGGAGTCTTTCCTGAGCAACCAATTCCTGAAAATATCGCCACATTATGAGGCGCTATCTGCATCTCATTCAACGCCATTTCTAAAGCGCTTAGAATCCCAAAATCTCCACAGCCTGGGCACCAGTCGACGTTAACTTCTGAACGGTAGTCATTGAGTTTAAACGCCATTTGTCAAAACCATCCTTTTCTGAGCCTCATTACTTAAGATTGATTTAATAGAATCATAAATTTCATCACAGGTAATCGGCCGCCCGTTATACTTCAGAATAAAGTGATCCATAAGAATCTGGCATTTCTCTGCGACTATTCCAGCAAGCTGTGCAGAGTAGTTCATCTCAACATCCACCTTCTTTTTGGACCTGAGCAAGATTTCTCTTACTTCATCTTCAGGGAACGGCTGGAGAAGCCGTATTTGGAGAAAGTTCAGTTTATGTCCTTCTGATTTAAGCTGATCTATGGCGTCTAAGATAGCTCCTTTTGTTGATCCCCAGCTAACTAAGGTGATTTCAGAGTCTATATCCCCATGGAGAATTATCTTCTCATTCCTTTGAATCTCTCTGAGAACAAGGTCTAATTTCCTCATTCTCTTGTTAACCATCTCAATGCGGTTTGATGGGTTCTCACTAATGTGGCCTGACTCATCATGTTCATCTCCTGTGTTCCAGAAAACAGTTCCTTCCCCGCCCAGGAAAGCTCTTTTGGATACCCCAGATTTAGTGAATTCGAACCTCTTATATTTCTCGCTTTTTTCAATTATCTCCTTCATATTTTCTAGAGTGAACAGATCTCCTCGATCTATCTTGACTCTGTTTACATCATATCGTGGAATTGTTGCGTTACTGTTTGCGAGAGCCTTATCGATCAGGTGAATAACGGGCATTTGATACCTCTCAGCATAGTTGAATGCTGCAGCAGCATCGTAGAAACACTCTTCAAGATCGCCGGAAGTCAACACTATTTTTGGGAACTCTCCACCGCCTGAATGAATGGTGAATCTTAGATCTGCTTGTTCATGCCTTGTCGGGAGTCCAGTTGAGGGACCAGCACGTTGATAATGTGTTATTACAATTGGAATCTCATTTGAACCCGAGTAGCTGATTCCCTCCATCATCAACGAAAAACCTGGGCTTGATGTAGATGTTGAGGCTCTTGCTCCCGTAAGGGCTCCACCGGTAGCCATTGTAACTGCTGCGATTTCATCTTCAGTTTGCATTACAAGAATTGAGCCGTTCTCGGATGACGCGGCTCCTTCTCCAAAGGCCGAACTATCACGGAGCTTGATCAACTCATTGGCTTCCAAGTACTCACTTTCATCGGCGGCAGGTGTAATCGGATAATATGTTTGGAACCTGCAGCCACCTGCGAGTTTTCCAAGAGCAATTGCTTGGTTTCCCATGAGAAATATAGAATCCACTACAGAGGATTGTCTTGTTAAACTATAGCTAAATTCTTCAAAACCAGAAAAAGGGGAATTATTCACAATTTCAGATACAGTTACGTTCCATTCCATAATCTTCGGTTTACTATTGAACATATTCCTAATAGCTTCTATCAGATAATTACTGTCAAACTTGAGTATTTTGAATGACACTGCAACAGATATTATGTTGACCATTTTCAAAAGCTTACTCTGCCTTTCACCTAATTTCTTTGATGCCTCCAATAGAATCTTTGAATACTCCACCGGGAATATCTTAACTCCTCTTTCGGTAACGTCTTTTAATGCGTCTTCGACCGTGACCCCTCTACTTTTCTCGGTGAAGTACTTCTGAAGGTTCATCTTCAGAGTATCATCTATTGTATGTAAATCAGTGATTTTAACTTTAACTAAAGCTGGATCATATATTATTCCACCGTCATCTGAAACGTCCCTGAAATGTCTGAAGATAGTCTCAGCGTCAAGTGTAGTTAGAAGATTGACCTTATTAACCGCAGAACGAACAATCTTACTGCTTACCCTTAGCTTGAAGTAGCTGTGTAAACCCTTTATGTTAGAGTGATATTCTCTCGTCCCGAAAACATGCAAACCTGCGTATGCAGAAGATCTTCCAAATATGTTCGCTGAAGTATCAACACCACTGCCTTGTGCGCCTCCTATCATCCAACAAAGATTGTTTATCTTCAAATATCTTAACCACCCGTTGTCGATCCTAATCCTATGCAGCAATCACATGTTACGGTTTCACCGCAATATTCGCATCTCACAGAACCAAATGCTGAACTCGACTTCTTCACTGTATCTCTATGTGTCTGAATTACTTTTTCGATTTCTTCCCTAAGTGTCTCATCATGAACGTACCCTACCAGCTGTGATATGTTTCTACCTAGAAAGAAGAACTTTATTGTGGGTGTACCACCAACCCCATATTTTTCGGCGATTTCCGGATTACTGTCAACATTTACTTTAACTAAAATAGCTCTGTCTTTGACACTTGAGGCGATTATATCATATGTCAGCATAATATGATTACTCCATTTGCACCCATCTGCCCAAAAGAAAACACCGACTGGAACATCGGAATCGAGTGTCCTTTCAAAGATATTACTTCTTCCCTTTAAATCATCACTTATTTCTGGCATTAGTCTTAATCCCTTGCAAACTATGATATAAGTTTGCCACTGAATTCCTTCCTTCGAGAATAATTATTATGGTTGGATAGAACTTGTCAATACATGCACCTCTATTCTGATCGCTAACCAAAAACTCTACATCTCTCTATCGTGACTCCTAGACATACATTATGGATAAACTCGATTAGAAGTCATTCTTTAAAATATCATTATGGATATCCATCTATTACCCGTTAGGAATTACGCAGTTGACCGTCTAAACATATAAGCGTTACACAACTCTTATAGGCAAGAAGCAGAGGAAACACTCCCAACTGCGTAACTCCTAACCCGTAAGAATGCGAAAAATATGTGGCGAATCCTTTTTTGGGACTCGCAAGATTTGCTTTTCGGGTTTATCAAACTATCTTCTCAAATTCATCCGCTGTGACTGCCGTAAGAGTCTCGCTAATTGTTCGTCCGCTAGGACCTGCGAATGTTGCTTGGAGCTTAAGAATGGCACTCTCATTTGGAGCCTCAAGAATGGTTACCATGTCATATCTCCCTAACGTGACATATTCGCCGTGCGATTTTATTCCGAGTTCCTTAGCGCGCTTAAGAAAATCTGATCTAACTTTAGAGAAATTCTTTAAGGCTGCAGCACCGGTTCCGGTGAATTTCAGAAGTCTAATGAAGTAAGCTAATTTTTCATCTCCTTAGAAGTAAATATGTTAAAGTTGTACTTAAGCATTATTATTTCAAGGCTCTGTAGAAATCCTCTTCTTGCGGATTCGTTCTAACCAATGTTTTGTGTTAAGATGGTCTGATTTTTTGCGTTTGCCGACTAAGGAATC
>DATBXD010000216.1:0-4233 GCA_036514475.1 Nitrososphaerales archaeon | reverse complement strand
ATCCGGGGTTCAAATCCACGCGACCCCGCCTTCAATTACGATTAAGATCTACTACTCGTCTTGTTTTCTTGTAGGCTTAGACGGCCACTAGTTTAGTTTCTGAGCTATTTCCATCAGCACAGGAACAACGATAATTATCACTACGAACGTGTCAAAGAGTACAGCAACGGCAACAGCTGTTCCGATCTCCTCAAATATCGGATACCGGTCAATAGAAGAGAACCGAATACACTTGCCAGTATCAACCCTAAGCCCACTATTGTTAGAGCAATCTTTGACATATCTATTCTAATTACCTCAATATCTGCTTACCCGCTATAACTTCCTCTCGAATACGGGTAATTAGAAAGATATCATTATCTATACCAACTCCGAGCATTGTGACAACAACAAAAAGAGGCGTAAAGTTCAGTATAGGCAAGGTCAAAGTGTAGTAGAATAGCGCATAAACTAACGCGAGAGACACAGATACGCTAGTTAATATTGTGAAAATCAAACGCATTGGTGTAAAAGCAGATCTTAGCTGAATAAACAATATCAAGTAGATTGCGAGAATAAGTATAGATATAACCTGTGGAAAGATTGAAACAAGGTTTTGGATTGCTCAGGAGGTTGCTGATACTAAGACTAAGCATGATGCTAGAAACCTATTATCTCACTCAAGAGATTTGATGGGTAAGAAACCTGAGATATTCATTACTGATGGGCTTGGGGTTTACCGTCAATCATGGATGAAATAGTATAGAAACATCTACAACCCAACCGAACCTAAAACTGTTCATATTAATTTTAGATTAGTTATTAGACTTTCAAAAGTAGTCTTGCATGGGTTCTCTTTATAATACCTAGCTGACGTAATTACTGATTCCTTATCTTTTAACCTAAGCATTCTGCAGACTTTTCTAGCGTTTGGACCGCCTATGAAGAGGTTTTGCAAAGATGAGGTTACATTTGCAACTCTTCTGTTTAGGCTTGCCGTCTCAAAATCAATAATGCAAACCTTTTCACCAACATAAACATGCTTCTCAAGATTACTCAACTCCCCATGATCGATTCCCGCAGTATCTAATTTGAAAGATTGATCTAGAACTTCTTTCACATTTTTTCGAAGAAGACTAGTTGATCCTCGGCCTTTCAATCCGCGAATCCATTCATTGATACTCCCCCCAATCACTAGGTCCATAAGCAAGAAGTTATCAGAAGATTTGACTATTCTTGGCCCAACATTGATCTTGTTCGCCAATCGTTGTAAGTCAGCTTCTCGGTACATTGTTAACCGATTAGCGTCTGTGCGTCTCATCTTCAACGCAACAAAACCAGTAGACAGCTCAGCTTTGACAACAAGGCCTACACATCCTTTACCCAAGAGATGCAGATTACCTATCTTTGTTCGCCCTTCGAACACAATAGATTTCACGCCTAATTTCTTGAGCTCTTCGATTCTTTTCTCGGCTTCAGCCTTTTCAGCCGTTGGATAACAGATCAGATTGATGTATGGTTGAGATGCTAACCTGTTAATAGGAACCGAAAACGAATCTATCTGTGGTAACAACATCGATTAACTCCTTCAATAGCCATTCTTTATTATTAATGATATTAAGAATATCTCTTCCGACATATATTTCAAAACACCCTTCAATTTCGCTCTTCATTCCGGGCGCTACTCCAGAGTTACTTATCCCGCCGTCAAGTAATGCGCGAAGCGTGTCTTCAGATCTCCAATACTTTCGCTCAACTAGAATGTTGATGCGAAGGTCTTGACTGGTCCATATTAACTTTGATTGCTTTTGATTCTTTCTTATGAAAGTCGATGTCTCGTTAACCATATCTACTTTTGGACCAACTTTGATTTGATTTCTAGATATAACTAGTGAGTCTAATAGAAATATCAGCCCGCTGGTTGATTTTTCATTGCTTGCTGATCTGCTTTTCAGAACTTTGAACCCTATTTTCGCAAGTTGATCAGTAAGGTGGCGCTCACTTCTTTTCAATTGACCCCATAGAATATCGACTGTTCGTGGTTTATGATTGAAAATGGCAACTATCAGATTCTCGATTAGCGGTGAATTTTCCAGGTCAGAGATTTCAGATTTCTTTTTTCGTCCTTTGAAGAAGTCAATAGATGGAGATTGAATGAATGCTCTTGAAGCCATTATGAAATTAGAGGCTTTTTCGTGAGATACGGCCGCGCCAAGGTTTCTGTTGTTATCAACAGGGTCTAGTATGATTAGTGGTGTATTGAATTTCTTTAATGATTCAGTATCGACATCATTGATAAATATTGCAGAGTTTTCTTTGATGGCTGCAATCGCTTCTAAAGTTGATTTTAGAGACCCGTACCTCAGTACCAGAACTTCGCATAGGTATCCGCTGAAGCCTTGTGTCTTTATGTCTGAGCCATAAACACCAATGCTTTTCGTGAATTTCTTCAGCAGCCTTGCTTCGCGTTTTAGGTCATCGTTGAAACTGGAGTTAATCAATTTAGTGTGATACGGAGACCTATCAGCTGCACTAAGCCAGTTTCCGGATCTCACATTGTAGCATGGTACCACGTTAACCTTAACATTATCCACCAGGCCTTCAACGTATGGATGTTCTGAGTATCTTAGAGATTGAGGGTATGAAGATAAAGCGTTTTGCCCTATTCTAATGCCTATTTTCTCAAGACTTGATTTTGAAATGTCTTTGGCGAACTTAACAAATACATCTATGTCGACATCTTTATCTTTCAACCAAGTTCCTTTGGCGTAAGACCCACCAAGTTCAACACTTTGAACTGAAGATTCGTTCATGGAAGATTTTCTAACTTTGTCAAGTACTAATCGCGCTATCTTCCTTAGTCGCTTTACGTCTTCAGATATGGGTTCTACAAGAATATGCGCTTCTTTCAAAACATTGTCTATGTTGTTTGTCAAGTCTTCATCCCTAGGTGTAAAGTGAATATGTCATTGTATATTGGTCCGTCCGTAGATAAAGTACTTTTCTTAAGTTTTATCGAGTCAACAAATGTTTCGCCGAACAAATTGTTGACGTATGGCTTTGACGCATTAATAATCAAGTCTTTGTTCAATTCATTTCTTACGCGACAAATGGTTAGATGAGGGACAAACTTCTTTTCAGGTTTGAAGCCTAAAGATCTTATGCGTATTTCAACTTGCTCAGCAAGTCTTGCTAACTCATTCTTACCTTCATCTACACCGACCCACACCACTGAGATTCTGGACAAGTCTGGAAAGTAGCCTAAGCCTTTGAAAGAGATTCTAAAGGATGATATATCAAGATCTTTCATGATGTTGATTACATTACGTGATTCTTCTTCGCTTATCTCACCTAAGAAACGAATTGTGAAGTGTAAGTTTGATGGCTTAACAGACTTTAAATGAGCTCCGGAAGACTCTAACGCTCGCTGCAAATCCTCCAAGTTACGCTTAACAGTTTCATCGTTTAGATCAACTGCTATGAATGCACGCATTTACATGAACATAGAAAAAGGGATTATTTAAAAGCCTTAATCTCTAAACTTGATTAAAAACATATAATATATCCATAATGTAATTGGAAGGTTCTAAATGTCTGTCAAAGACGAGATTCCAACAAAGCCTAAGATTATTGTTTGTTTCACAGGAATGCCAGGAGCAGGAAAATCCACTGCGGCAAAGGCCACTGAGGAGATGGGTTTTGAAATTCTGACTATGGGTGATGGTGTTAGAGAAGAGACTTTTCGAAGAGGTCTACCGCTTAATGATGAAAACGTTGGTTTAGTTATGCTAGATTTGAGGAAGAAGAATGGGGAGGGGGCTGTTGCTAAACTCATTCTTTCGAAGATAGAATCATCAGAAAACAGATTAATCGCAATTGATGGAGTTAGGAACTTGGAGGAAGTTGAAACTTTCAAGAAAGCAGGAATAGTCAAGATACTGGCAATTCACGCTCCTCATGAGATAAGGTACAAATTCCTTACAAGAAGAGGAAGACAAGATGCCCCTACATCAAATGATATCTCAAAGATAAGAGATGATCGCGAGATTTCTGTTGGTGTTGCGAAAGTTATTGCACTAGCTGATGAGATTATTTCCAATAGCTCTATTTCGATTGAGGATTTAAGAGAAGAAACTAGAAAGATTGTTGGAAGATGGGTCACTGAAAATGAAGATTAGTACGCCTCCAGCACCTTTGAAATGGACAGCTGTGACACCCTTGAAGCTTTCAGAGGACCCGGAAAAAGTAGCTAAA
>DATBXD010000215.1:0-2431 GCA_036514475.1 Nitrososphaerales archaeon | reverse complement strand
GAAGAGAGCATTCTGCCAATAATGTGTCATTAACAAGAAAGTCAACATGCCAATTTGTTCCCGAATATCCCTTTATAGTTACGTTTCGCTTAACATTAGGAAAAAGTCTCTTCAGCCGTTCTTCTACAGCATCCTCAAATTTACTGCCTCTTAATGCATTCTCTGACAAATTGCTCCACCACTTCGCTTCGGCTGGTCAGTGGCCTATTTTTTTTCAAATCTTCCTTCTGCATTTCTCTGACATAATCATCTAACTCCCTGAGTACATCCCTATCAATGGATATAGCTATCCGCTCCTTTTTACTCATACCATCATACCGTATTACGCGACTATATCCGTGTTACTCCATGGTGTCGCGCCGTATGAATAGGTCATCTAATTGCGCGTAAAATCTCAATCCACGCACGTATCGACGCTTGAAGGGGCAAAGGATGCTATTGATACAAAAACATCAACGAACTTTCCAAGTGGTTAAACCCCTTATGTATAGAAAACTATCACCAGGTGCCAATAGTGGCAAGCGACCAACATCCCATACCAAACAAATACCATCATACCATCAATGATGCTTTTCCATCAACAACCAAAAACAGACCCTGAAAAAATGGATAACCCTCATGACACCTAACATGTCGATCCTAAAGTCAAAACAGCTGACAAGATCTTACCAAGACCAAGACTAAGACTTGAACCCTACAACAACCCCAGATCACCACTCCAAAAGCTAGACCAACAATATCCCTTAGAATGTGACCCACCAGACATACGCCTAACGTCTCACTACAGAAATCAACGTTCACAAAGTAAAATACAGGATGGCGTTCGTAAAGGTAATTCTATCTAAGTGCAGCTAACCTGGGTTAACGCGCCGGCTTTACCGACTTTGGCTTTATCGAACAGAAGTGTAATTTACAGCAACTCTTCTATTTTCAACGATACACCCCCCTCTAAATCATTGTATATGAATAGTATGTATAATCTTACAATTCATATGCGAGTGAAAGTTAGCGTCGACGATGCGGCAACCAAGACTTTGCCGAAAAAAATTAACTAGGCCTAGATTAGATTACTTGCCTACCCCCGCAGAGGCTGTTAGCGGAAAAGATTGTTTTTTCCGCTAAAGTCCGTAGCAAAATAATTAGTGCCGCTAGGGAATCTAATCGTCTATCGTAACAATGATATGGTAAATGGTCGGAAACACGATGGCGTTACACTAAGTCCGACAGTATTACGATAAAGTTAGTATCCGCGCCCGATCCGTGCAAGAAGCCGGCGGTGTTATCATTCGTGACTTCATTGTGTGAGAATAGCGATCCGCATCTATCGTCTGCGTTTCTGCAGATGGGCTCGATTTTGTTTGGGACGGGTTGCATCAACAATAATCTTTGGGAGATGTTTGCCAATGTTTGATTAGTTGTAGAGACGGATGTGCAGCGACGGTTTGTCTTGAGGTATGTTTTTTCTGGAAGTATGAATATCTAGTTTGATATCGAGTTTGATATGGACTGATTTGAAAAAAGTTCTCCAATGGATAGACTATTTCACCAACAGAATGGCTTTAGTCACATAGGTAAATCTGGAAACGATTTGAGTGGGTTAGGTGTTCTTGTCCATAGTTTCTTCATGCAGGAAACTGTTCATCAAGACTAGGTATTTCTTAATGTAGACTCCATGGTATCTTCATTGAAAAAGTATGTGTCTGCGCACAGTTTATTGTGCAATTAAATGGAGTTATTGTGGAGGTTTGTGCTATTCAGAAAGTAATAAATATGGTGGCAAATTATTCCCGAAGTATGATCGAGCCTAGGGATGTTGCGGCTGTTCGCAAGCAGCTTGGGCTTACTCAGCTGCAGCTGGCTGAATTGTCTCAGGTTAGCCAGTCGTTAATAGCGAAGATTGAGTCGGGAAGCATCGACCCCAGCTATTCGAAGGCGAAGGCGCTGTCTGATGCCTTGGAGAATATTCAGCGTAGGAATTCGAAGAAGGCCAAGGACATTATGGCTAAGCACATAATTAGTGTTAAGAGCTCTGACCGGCTGGAGGAGGCTGCTAGGTTGATGCGGCAGCACTCTATTTCTCAGCTCCCGGTTTTTGAGGGTGAGAAGTCTGTTGGAAGCATCTCTGAGCGAACCATTCTGAGGCTGCTTGAAGATGCAAAGGATCCTCGAATCATTTTCGACAGGAGTGTCAGGGATGTTATGGAGGATGCTTTCCCAACGGTGAGTGAAGATACGCCCGTAGAGCTCCTTTACTCCTTCATGGACTTCTTTCAAGCTGTATTAGTCTCGAAGAGAGAGAAGGTTAAGGGCATAATAACGAAGGCTGATATGTTGAAATTTGACTAAGTGATGAACCACTACTATTGGCTGATGGACTTGCTGGTCTTTTCGCAGCCTTTACTTTACTCCGATCATGTGCGCGAATTCTCTT
>DATBXD010000214.1:0-2659 GCA_036514475.1 Nitrososphaerales archaeon | reverse complement strand
CCTATAAGAGTTGTGTAACGCTTATATGTTTAGACGGTCAACCGCGTAACTCCTAATCCTGATGGAGTCTTCTGGGGGGCAAAGATTGTGCCTGGAGCTAAGAAGATCTGGGGAACTTCTTGGGAACCAACTTCGCGTTCAAGACGATGGAGGGTTCAGAAGATGGTTAGCGACCTTTGCTCCCAGCGAGGAGCAACTTGCAACAGAGGCGGGTCAACTTATTTTCTGGACACTTTCAGCGATACCGAAGTTGCTTCGGGCTACAGATGGTTTGATGAGGGAACTCCTGACACCTACAGCTTGTCGAACGGCTACCTTGCAATAGCAGCCACCGTCTGGCAAGACCTATGGGGTGGCACACCCGTTAAACGAGGCGCCCCTATTCTGCTGCGGTCTGCTCCAAGAGGCGATTACTGTGCGGAAACTCTGGTCGCCGCTGACCCAGCAAGAGAGCCCCTCCAGCCGATTAACACACAGATAGGATTATTCGTATTCAAAGATGTTGACAACTGGTTATTCTTCGGTCTTACCAACCACGATTTTGAGATCGACGGAACAAGAATGAAAGGAGACGGTCTCATCGTGACTACAACTGAAGGCGGTGTCTCAAGGATAGTGGCGCAATGCCCTTTGAAGCAGGACTTTGCATTTCTCAGAATAGTGAAGCAATTAGACAACTGGAAACTGTATTGGAAGCTCCAATATGACGATATTTGGATTCTTGCAGCAGATGTGAAGCTCGTACTTGCTGGCCACGAGGTAGGTATGGGGCTCAAAACATTAGATCTTATGCCACCTAACGAAGTTAGCGCAGGTCGAGCTTACTTCGACTTCTTCCTAATAGATTGGAGCTCGTATGTTGGAAACAGAAGAACTCTTGAGATCCACACTCATAACTGTACTTGGGTATCTAGAATGAAGCAAAGCAATAAGACTCCGTTCACCAGTGTAGAGCAGGCACTCATCCAAGTATACAACGGCTGCTGGTACTGTCTAAACCGATTCGACACTGGATAATACGCTCAAACACATTTATGACTTGCGCCGCTAAAAACTGCGAGATTCGCTGTGAATAGAATTCATCAGGAATCTGGAGAGGCGAAGCGATAGTGGGAGAATTCGGCGAAAACACGATCAAACTGTAGATTCATGCAACAGATGCTGATGTAATACGGGGCCAAATTGTTTCCGGATTGGATGGAGAAGAAATGCGAAGCTATTAGTAAAGTAATTATCTTTGGGATGAGATTCGAGATATGTGAATAAGTTAGATTTCAATTGCATATATGTCTGGGCTACGGCTATCTAATAATAATTCACATGGAGTAACCCAAAAACTTAAGCTCAAATTCACCTTGAAACATTTAGACACTGATTCTCTAAATCCAATACCAATGCGGACTGCGGGACTTTAACACGTGGAATGTGGGTAACTGATGCTTAACTTTCGATGAAGAGATGCTTGACGAAAGATTAAAGCAAAGTTGTCGACTAGATTAATGTAAATCAGCCAGAATTTACAACCTTTTCGACGCTAGAATCAAATTCAAAGATTATGGATAATACCAACGTTACGACCTATTGTTTTCTGAAGATATATATACGACCACTGACTTTTGAGTTATGACCTGATTATGGAGAGTCTTATTGGTGAAGCATTGGTCGGGGAAGGCAAGGAGATTGCACACATAGATTTAGTGATTGGAGAGAAGGGTGGACCTGTAGAAGCAGCATTCATGACGTCGTTAGCAACACCTAGGGTAGGGCATACACCGCTATTGGCTGTTCTAGAACCTAATCTTCCAGTAAAACCATCAACTCTAATGATAAATAAGGTCACGATGAAAAATGCTAAACAAGCTATTCTTATGTTCGGGCCAGCCCAAGCTGCCATAGCCAAAGCTGTGATGGACAGTGTTGCGAAAGGCACAATACCTCAGGAGAAGGCTGAGGATATTCTGATAATCGTTTCAGTCTTTATTGAATGGGATGCAAGTGATAAGAAAAAGATCTACGACTATAACTACGAGGCGACTAAGCTAGCTATTGAACGAGCCTTTGCAAAACAGCCAACCGTAAGTGAAGTGCTTGAGAAGAAAGATACTGCCAAACACCCCTTCGCATAAACCTATCACATATGTCTAACCCTATTTAATGCTGAGAAATTCAGATACGTGTATTGTTACAGATTGGGGTAGCTGTTATCTAAACGTAAATGCCCAAGATATTTAGAAAACGTAGAATTTGTCGAGGGCAGGACTTGAAAAAGCAATTACGTGTTAAGAACCCATAAACAAGCGAAAAGCGAGCCTACTCAGATTAAGACCCTAACGGAGTATAAATCTAAAGGTGGACCGGGGGGGATTTGAACCCCCGACCTTCCGAGTGCAAGTCGGATATTCTACCACTGAACCTCCGACGTCGTATGTCAATTCCACATACAACGATACCGGCCCAGTTGGATTTGCGGCCCGTCTAGTAGGGTAATTTCAATATGAAATAAAGCTTGTCAAAAAGATGCTTTGTTGGATAACCGGCTTTTGCTGTCAAAAGGAGACGTTATCAGTTAGCACATTAGAAGTCAGATGACGATATTGCTCATCTGTTATAGTTTATTCATCGTAAGGATTGCGAAATCCATAGTTATCCAACAAAGCAA
>DATBXD010000213.1:0-2637 GCA_036514475.1 Nitrososphaerales archaeon | reverse complement strand
CAAAAAGAGGTTGCCCTAACTCCCGACATTGGATGATTATTGGGGAATGAGTAGGTTGAAGATTGTGGACCGTATATGATAGCGACTTTACACATACTAATCACTTTGATTAAACATGTTCTTTCGATATCTCTTTCGCATAACTTTTAATGATTGTCTTGAAATTCGAACCAAGTTTTTTAAGATTATTCTCATCAACGTTTAGATCAAGCAACTTAATTGTTTGTACGGACAACAACTTGCTGGATTGGTCATCTTTCTTAAAAGAACTGAAAATATAAGGGTAGGCAGGTACTTTCTCCAAAACGTTACAATTGTAATCATATAGATCCTTTACTGATATTACCAGTTCAAAACCTAAATAGCAATAGGCTTCAGTAACTAAATGTGAATTCATCAGGCTTTTCACTCGTTTTTCAGCAAGCTTATAGGTTAACTTTGGAGAATAGAATGTTTGCGTGTCTGGAAAATTCGAATTAGAAAAAATCAATTCTCGAAAAGCCTCCAATCTTCTAGCCACACTAATATCAGTAGCCAGATTCAGCCCCAATGCATTAACCCACGATTGAAAAAGATCTTCAAAAGATGAGGCTTGATTTCTAAATTCAGATAGAATGTGCGATCTCCGTGGAACAAAACCTTGTTTTGATATGAGCGCACTAGCTAAATTATAAGCGGAACTTTTCAACCAAAAATCAGCTTCAAGATAATGTGTTAACTTTAGTGACTCTTCGAATCTGCTAATATCTGATAGTGCTTTGAAAACTTTTTCCTTTACGAAAACATCTCTATATTTTAACGAATTAGTTCTAACAGTTAAAACAAGTGAATTGAGAAACCATGACGGATCGGAAATAACAGTCATATCAAGTAAAGATAAGCTTAACTTATTGCTTCGATTCTCCTGAAGACTTTCTTTACTAGCAAACAAGAGATCAACTAGAGTTTCGTTGATAAATCTCCGATTGAATCCGTTTTCTCGAGATACAATTAGGCAGTCGAGTTCACATGAGTCATAGTTTTCACCATTTGAATGACACCCGATAATACCTATTGATGACTCTGGGAATTCATCTATCAATACCTGCGCGGTTCTTGTCATGTCATCACTCATTTAGTTTTTTCACTTTTTACCTTGTCTTAAGCCTATCATTCCTTACCAGTCTCCGTCATGTTTAAACAATATTGATTTATACCTGTGGTGACGTAAAATGCCCAAACAATTAAAGACAGCCGATGAGTTTAGAAAAATAGCTGAAAACGCAAAGCTCTGTAAAGTTGTTAAAAGAGGCGATGTAGTAAAGCTAAAGCTAAAAACATCAAACACACTCTACACCTATATTACTGACGTGAAAGAATCTGATGACCTCGTCAAAAATTTAAAGATTGAAAAGGTAAATATTTAGATTCATAATTAATAATGAACTAACTTTTCAACTTAGTTCTATTCATTTTCTAACAACTGTTATAATAATTAACTAAGGAACATGAACTATACTGAATAATGATTCTTCGTTTTTCATTCATCTATATCTTGAAGTTTTCACCGGCTATCGGAGCTGAGCTATCAAGCCCGATGGAGCGGAGATCTTCAGCAAATTTTATGCAAGACTCAGCTTCTCCGTGGACCGTTAGAACCTTAGGGTTTCCCTTAACATTTCTAAATAGATTCATCATTTCAGTTTTTCCACTATGAGATGAAAAATCAAATCGTCTAACTTCAGCCTTAACTTTATGAGGTCTGCCGTTTATTATAGTTAGACCTCTTTCTAATAAAGTTCTTCCAGGAGTTCCCGGAACTTGGAAGGACACAATACAAATAGCATTCTTAGATGATCTAGAAAGTTCATTATTGTAGAAAACTGAAGCTCCCCCCACAAGCATACCTGCAGGAGATATTATCACAGAAGGCTGTTTCACAATTCGTTTCCTGTCAGCGATCGTTCGTATTAGTTCAAGATTATCTATGCTTTTCTTAAATAAAGAGGGGTCTTTTAGGCTTTCAGGGTAACGGAGTAGAATTTCGTTAGTCTTAAGCGCCATTCCATCCATCGCAACCGGATATGGGAAATTCCTCTTTCTTAAGATGCAAGCCATTTCCTGTGCTCTGCCAACTGAGAAAGCAGGTATCAACGCTACGCCACTTCTTTCAACGACCTCTTTCAGAAACAGTACAAAGTCTTCCTCAACCTGGTTGCGCGGCGGATGATCTGCCGTAGCGTATGTGCTTTCAGTTATAATAAGGTCAAGGTCCCCCCAGTCAGTCACAGCACCTCGAATAAGGTTCATATCATGAAGGCTTATGTCACCTGTATAGAGAACTCTTTTCTCACCATTATCCATGCGAATTATCGACGCTCCGGGAATATGGCCTGCTTCAAAGAATTTTATTCTAAACTCACCAATTTGCGATTCATCATTGTTATTGACGCCTTTTGCCCTCTTGAGCATGTTGCCAAGATCAATTGATTCAAAAGGAAGATTTAGCCCCGATAGTTTTATGAAATCTTCTATTAGCAATCCAGACAACTCGAGTGTTAGCGCGGTAGCGTGAATGTCAACACCCTCTTTTAGAAAGAAACTAGGCGAATTCCCCGAATGATCAAGATGAGCGTGAGTTAACACTATCCCGTCAAT
>DATBXD010000212.1:0-2740 GCA_036514475.1 Nitrososphaerales archaeon | reverse complement strand
TCATCTTAATTTGTTTCTCTTATGAAGACTGAGCTCACCAGTAGTCAAACGTGAACACCACTAAGTATCTTGTAAGCTTTGTTGTCACCACCGCGCTATATCCACAACTTGAATGGTAGAAATTATGCGGTGCACCAAAATGAGACGGTTTAATGCCAGTCCATTAGACCAAAAACGATATTCTTGACTAAAAGGTATTATTTGCTCAATACTTTAAGCGGGCCCGGAGGGATTAGCACCCACCTAGGTCGTCAATTAGGGTTTTTCCACGTCCGTTGATAACCACGATTAATTCTTTAGATCTCGGTAGAATGGGGAGTAGTTCCCTAAATTGGTACGTATCATGTTGGTAAAAGGGGCAACAGGGAGTTGAACCTAAACCTGACCTAAACTGATTAAGAAAATATGAATTCAGAAATAAAAGATTGGCTTATTGATGTGGAAAATCATGAAAAAAGCATTGTATCTGACATTGTAATAATATTACGAATAACATCTAAGTAAACCTCGAAACACGCAACTGATTACGATATGAAAATACAGCTTGAACGATTCACCCCAATTCTCAGGAGGTTTATTCCGTTGTTTATACGTTTATTGCCAATTCTTATTAGATTGATCTTTATCTTTGAAAGGTTAGTTCCTTTCTTTATCTTACACTTTCTAGAGAGAGCCTTGAGGGTATTAAAAACCGAAGGATCAATCAATGATTACCGTATAAGAATCATAAGAATTAGAAAGTTTCATTACAAAATAGACATCAGACTCGTTTTGACTGCGGAGCAGGCAAAAAGAATATTAAATAACTTGGTAATTAGAATACTTAATATTCGGGTGAAATAACAATGACTAAATACGCTGAAATGAACAAAATAGCAGCTAGAGGTAGCAGTAAGCGTAAGCCAGTATCGAGTCATTTTTCGAAAGCCATTAAGGATATATCGATAAATATCCATAGGGGCATAAATAATTCTTGACTTCGTCAGCAACTACAGATACAGAATACTTTGCAACGTCGTTCAACATATCGGTACACCATGGACTGGATAAGATTCTAGGTCAGAGTGGGACTGAGGCGGTCTTGTTACACATGAAGATGACAAATCGTCTTCCCGCCCCGGCCGAATTTCATAAAAAATTACTTGCACTTTTTGGTCTACCAGGAACACTATCACTGGAAAGAGCGATAGTGAAAGATCTTGCAACAAGACTCAAATGGTCTCTAGACCTCTTAAAGATAGAAGGTATCTTTGACTTCAACGCAATCATGAGCGCGGTAGAGAAGGGCGCGAAAGCATGACGAACAAGAAAAATCCAGAGATAAAGCCGCCTATTCAAGAGAATCTCCAAGCTGAGACTGGTGGTTCTAGACTTTCAGACCTGGCGGAGACAAGAATTGCCACAGTACTTGAACTGAAACAATTCATGCAGGGCCCCATCAGCACGATACTCAGTAAAGGGCTTGCGGGCACAGGGAAGACTACGGTTGCGCTCGAGATTCTCAAAGCAGCTGGCAAGGGGAATGGCGCATACATCTCTTCAAGAGTCCCGAAAGAACTCCTTGAGATGCACATACCAGCCATGAAGGAGACTATAGACAATCAAGAGTTCCTAGACATTAGGCTCGAGGACGCGACATCAGTACTAGATTTTGTTATAAGACTTACGGAACCCAGGAAAATCAGAACCATTGTATTTGATAGTTGGGATGGCCTTGCGAAAGAATTGGACCAGAAAGAAAGGTTACGGGTCGAGAAGACTCTTATGGCACTTGCAAACAATTCTGGTGCTCAGTTTATCTTCGTAAGCGAGGAGCCTGGTGCCACAACAATAGATTATCTTGTTGACGGAATCCTCGAAGTTGTAAGGGTTGAGGAGCAAGACCGCATGCTACGAGAATTCATCATTCACAAACTGCGAGGCACAAAGATACCTCAACACAAGTATATCTTCACACTTCTAGAGGGAAAATTCACTTTCTTCAGACCCTATTCCATTCCTGATTACTCAAAGATTAACAAATTAGCTAAAAGACCTGATATTGGCAAAGCATATTCTTATGGGAGTGGCGCTCTAGATCGACTATTCGGAGGAATGATTCCTGGAAGCACTCTGACCATCGAATATGATGAGACTGTTCCCTACCCTGCGCTTAGAGCAATCGAGCTACCTCCAATAATCAACTTTCTTTCGATGGGAAGAAGTGCGATACTTCTCCCATTACCGGGAGCAAATTATGAGCCGACTATTTCCATTCTAGAAAAAAATGTCGGCAAAAGAGCGGTGAGCGAAAGACTCCACATACTCAATATCTTAAAAACTAGCGATATTAATACCCTCAATTTATCGAGAAACGCTACGCCAAAGGAGATTCACGAAGTAGTTACCAACCAGACGACAAGATTAAGAAAGAAATCGACTGACAAATCAGTATTGCTCGTGAAGTCCGTGAGCGCTCTCGAGAATCTATTCGCCACGAATCTAGATTCACTACTTGAGGTGACGTCTCAAGAAATAATCACCCTTCAACAGTCGCAGGATGTGCACATCCTCTTCTTACCCAAGGATTCACCCATCCGCTTACGCATCCTCTCGATGAGTTCAAGCTACGCAAAATTGTTCGTTAGAGATGGTACAGTCCTGTTGTTTGGCGTGAAGCCATACACTGGGATTTATGCGTTGCAGCACCTTGAGGACCCCACCTCTCCCTCATTAACTCAACTCGTATGATCAGGTTCCA
>DATBXD010000211.1:0-2375 GCA_036514475.1 Nitrososphaerales archaeon | reverse complement strand
AGGGAAGTTGATTAAGAATAAGAAGTCATAACTGTTTTATTCGTTATGTAAGAGACACTGGCAAGAAACCCTTTGGTACATATATGGAATCGGTTTATCCAGAAAACAGTATTCTTAATAAGTCAATCTTGGATATAATAGAACTTCAAGAAAGCGAAAAGGATCTCATCTGGACGTCAGTTGAACACTTAAGTCTTTCAAGCTTAGGTCTAGATGAAATTGCATGGGAACATCTTCGTAAACAGTATGTCTTAAAAGAAGACCCTCTTTATGATATTCTTGTATTGTCAATAGACTACATTCACTCATTATGTGACTCTGATTTATTATTCAATAACATATTGGATTCTATCTATTATAAAATTAAATCCCTGACCTCAGTAGACATTGCTATAAGAAGCCTAAGTGGCATATCAAAAAACAATTTTCTCAGTCTTACGGATAATATTCTATCAGACCTTCCTGTTACACCTAATTTATGGAGTCTGAATGTCCTTAGGTCTTTAACTGCGCATAGAATAACAAAGTTAAGTCACCTAACTGCGTTGATAACAAAGTTAAGTTACCTAACTGCGTTGTCAGAGTACGATATAATTAAAATATCTGGAATGAACTATGAGTCAATTAATTTGATAAAAAATATTTGGTTAGCAATAAGCAGCATAAATGCCATTCTCTTAGAGGTCAATATGGTTATACCTTCATCCTTCGAGTGCATGATCAAGGGATGGGTGTCAAAGCATACTAAAAAAGAGCGGCATGGCGAAATTATTATGAGGAGAATGGGTTGGAAAGGTGAAATAGAAACTCTGGAGCAGATTGGGCAAACTTACGGTTTAACAAGAGAAAGAATTAGACAGGTGGAAAGTACGATGCTAAATGCTTTGCGAAAACAGAGTGCACAAAATGAACTTAAACCTATAGATATGGTCATAGATTCATTTTTATACGATGCTAAAGGTATATTATCTATTCATGAACTTGGTGTCAGGTTAAGTTCAGTATTTAATTGGCCGCATGTGCCTCATGAAGATGGCTTGAGGAGCCTGATAGATTTCTTGCCATCTGACAACTATTGTTTAGAGGATGGCTATATCCATTATACGGAGCATATCTGTGGAGGTTGTGTAGGTATAATTAGTTTTCTTGAGAATTACTTTAAATCACATGAGAAAATATTGATCTCCGACTTATTGCACTTAATTGAAAACCACTGTAATACGATTTGTAATCATCTGGATGCCGTTAGTGGTGCGAGATTTACTGAATCATTCATTCATTATCTTATTGATAATAAAAAACTAAAAAGCTTCTTAAAGATAGATGGTGATAAGGTGATACGTATTGATAAATGGAATTTATTGAAAGGAAAATTAAGTTTGGTTGCTGAACAAGTGTTGAAAGCAAACATGAGGGCAATGCATTTTACTGAAGTTTACAATGAAATACTTCAACTGCGACAAGGTGATATAAACACGACCGTGCATAATGTCTATGCAACTTTAGAAAGGTCTCCTAAAGCAATTTTATGGGACACTGGCACATTCATCCATATAGAAAATATCAAATTTAACTTTACGCTTATTCGGGAAATTGAAAATTGGTTGTTTGAAAGACTGAATGAAAATATACCATTCATTTCATCTTACGGAGCATATTTAAATTTTACAGACAAATGCATTCAGAGTGGTATCACTAATGAACTTGCGCTTTATTCCTGCCTCAGGATATCTAATGATTCAAAACTTGCATATCCACACGCACCATATGTTTTCTTGAATATAGGAAATGTAACAATGCCACCCTTGCCTTCTATTGTAGAAGACTTTATTCATGATAAAGAAGGAACGGTAAGCTTAGATGAAATCAATAAATTTGCTATTGGTAAGATTTTTATGAAGAATTATACAGTTGCTCAGATTTTAGAAAGAACTCATAATGTTGTAAGAGCACGGCATGGATATTATATACATACGGATTGGCTCAGGCTTGAAAAGCAAAGAGTTTATGAATTGATACGCCATACACAGAGCATGCTATCTAAATCTGGCCATGTATCTGTTGTTAAAGTTTATAATGAAAGAAAGATAAATTGCAAGCTCATGGGGATAGATACACCAGAGTTATTGTATTCAATAATGAGATTATTTAATACGGGTGAACTAAAACTTACTGGATTTCCGCAGATTACCCTGAGCGATGCATTAACTTCTGATGGTTTGATCAAAAATATCGAGCAATATATTAGAGGAAAAAATACTTATTGTTCATTACAAGAGCTTAACGATTATTTTGTTGAAGGATTAGGTTACTCCGAGCAAAGAGTAAATTCAATAGTCTATCGAGACAGGATTTATCGCTATTTAAAGCGTTGC
>DATBXD010000210.1:0-3243 GCA_036514475.1 Nitrososphaerales archaeon | reverse complement strand
GAAGAGGACATAAGGTTAAGGATGTTGCTGAGGCTTTTAGAACAGCGAAGGACTCAGGGCTTAAAGTTGTGGCGCATATGATGCCTGGGCTTCCAGGTTCATCCGTTGAGAAGGATTTAGAATCATTTCACAGGTTGTTTGAAGACAATGATTTCAAGCCTGATATGTTGAAGATATACCCTACGCTAGTTGTAAAATCGTCTGAGCTGTATAGGATGTGGATGAATGGAGAATATGAACCGTATGACTTGACTACCACGGTGAATCTTGTAGCTGATATCAAGAAATTTATCCCCGAGTGGGTGAGGATAATGAGGATACAAAGAGACATTCCAGCTCGGCTAATCGAGTCAGGAGTGAAGAAGAGCAATCTCAGAGAACTCATTCAAACCGAGGTGGGCAAAAGAGGATACGTATGCAGATGCATTCGCTGTCGAGAGATCAGGTTGAAGAGACACGGCGCGATTCCTGTCCTTGATGAAGTCGAGATGAAGTTAGTAAGGTATGAGTCTTCAAGCGGTGAAGATATCTTCATGTCTTTCGTAGACTCAGTAGACGACCTCCTCATAGGATTCATCAGAATTCGAATTCCCTCTGAATACTCGCATAGAATTGAAGTTAATGGTTCAAAGTGCTGTATTGTCAGGGAGCTTCATATCTACGGACCGGTTGTGCCTGTTGGATTCAAAGATGATCACTCTTGGCAGCATAAAGGTTTTGGAAAAAAACTGTTAGATGAAGCAGAGAGAATAGCAAGAGATGAGTACGATGCTAATAAGATGGTGGTTATGAGCGCGGTGGGAGCGAGGATGTACTACTTTGAAGCGGGTTACAGAGTTGATGGACCATACATGGTGAAGAAGCTTTGACTGTTGAAGAAATAATCGGAAGAGGAACATGGATCGACAAGGTTGCGTCGGACGTTCTAAAGAGAGATAGTGAATTCGAGCGGTCAAAAGGTCTCATCAGAGTTGAGAGCGGCCTTGGCGCCTCGGGAATACCTCACGTCGGAAGCCTAGGTGATGCTGTGCGAGCCTACGGCGTACTTCTCGCTTTGAAAGATAAGGGTCACAAGTCTGAGTTGATAGCATACTCAGATGATCTTGACGGCTTGAGAAAGGTTCCAGTAGGGCTCCCATCATGGTTAAACGATTACATGGCCCATCCAGTCTCTAGCATTAGAGATCCTTTCGACTGCCACAGCTCATACGGCGCCCATATGAGCAGCATCCTCACTGACGGTTTAGACCGTTTAGGGATTGATTACAGGTTTCAGAGCGGCACAGAAACCTATCGAAAAGGTGTTTTGAATAAGCAGATTTTAAAAATACTTGAGAATAATCAAGCAATAGGTAGTAAGATATCGGAGATGCTCGGACAGAAGAAGTTCGAAGCAGTTCTTCCATACTATCCTATATGCGTATCCTGTAAAAGGATATACGTGGCTCAGGCATATGAATATATTCCGACCGAGAGAAAAGTACGGTACAGATGCGACGGCGCAGAGATCGGCCGCAAGAAGATAGAGGGATGCGGTCACGAAGGCGAGACAGACATAACTAAAGGGGAGGGGAAGCTTAGCTGGAAGAGCGAGTTTGCAGCAAGATGGGCTGCTCTCGACATAAGGTTCGAAGCATATGGCAAAGACATTGCTGACTCAGTGAAAGTAAACGACTGGATATCAAAAGAAATACTCAACTATCCTCCGCCTCTGCACGTCAAGTATGAACTCTTTCTAGACAAGTCAGGAAAGAAAATATCAAAGTCGCTAGGCAATGTTTTCACCCCTCAAGCCTGGCTTTCATATGGAACACCTCAGTCGCTAATGCTTCTAATGTTCAAGCGAATAGCAGGCACTAGGAATCTATCAGTTGACGATATTCCAATCTATATGGATGAGTACGATGTCCTTGAGGATGTTTACTTTGGTAAGAAGAAAGAAGACAACCCCGCAAAACTCAGAAAAACAAGAGGATTATACGAATATATCAACAAGCTAAACCCACCTAAAACTCCCTATCCACACGTATTATACCGTCTCATAGCTCAAATTGCATCAGTAGCTCCGAATGACAGACAAACAGAGTACGTTTTGGAGAAGCTCATCAGTTACCGGTTAATAAAAGATGGAGATGATAGCCTAAGAGAAAAGATAAGACTCGCCTCAAGATGGGCACAAGAGATCAGACCAGCAGAGAAGACAGTTAAAGTAGAACTGACACCTAGCGAAAAAGCAGCTATATCAGATATCATATCATTCCTGAAAGAGAAACCTGACGCGGACAATATTCAAAACAAAATATTCGAATCAGCCAAGAACCGCGGCCTGCAGCCCACGGACATTTTCACAGCACTATACAGAATACTAATAGGATCCGAAAAAGGACCTAGACTAGGCCCATACATTGTCGACGTAGGAACAAATAAAATATCACGTAAATTATCTGAACACCTAAACTAACAACTTGACATACCCGATACGCTCATAATAGAGAATCACTCACCACCTAATATGGGCCCGTAGCCTAGTATGGATAGGAATAAACTCCAAAGTTGGGCGTCGAGAAAAAAATCGCGCAAGCCTGCGAAGCCGGAGGTCGAGGGTTCAAATCCCTCCGGGCCCGCTACTATCTAAGTCTATAAATAGGATTTTTTATATAGGGGAGGTATGTTAACTGTAGAGGTTGACCCTTTGACAGAGTTCTTTGACGCAATAAAGTCCCCCTTAACTAAGGATAGGTATAAGAAACGTTTGGATATATTCCTGAAGTATATTGGTGCTGAAGGAATAGATCTTAAAAGCCGTGCAAGAATATTTGAATCAGAGGCAAAGAAGAATCATAAATGGGCTACAGAACAAATAAACGGTTACATGAGGTTTCAGAAGGAACGGGCTGCAAAGGGAGATATCTCAGAATCTACGGTTCCCAACTTCTATAAACCGATTAAGCTCTTCTTAGAAATTAATGATATTAATCTGAATTGGAAGAACATCACTAGAAGATTCCCAAAGGGCAGACAGTATGGAAAGGACAGAGCGCCATCATTGGAAGAGATTAGATCTATTTTAAAATATCCAGATAGCAGAATTAAACCAGTAATTCTCCTTCTTCTCTCATCAGGTATGAGGATTGGGGCATTTGACTATTTGAACTGGGAGCATATAATACCAATTGAAAAGGACGGCCAGACACTTGCAAAAGTTATTGTGTATGCGGGAACCAATGACCAATATTACACATT
>DATBXD010000209.1:0-2737 GCA_036514475.1 Nitrososphaerales archaeon | reverse complement strand
TCTGTTTAACGTTTCGGTGAAACTTTTTGGTGTGTTGGTTGATTGGCCTATGCATGGCGTCATTATGAGCGTTTAATAGCTCACTCGCCCTTCACTCCTCATTATTTGATTGATGGGAGTTGCATCTTGTTTTATGGCTTTCAGTAAATAGCCAAGCTAGTTCTCAAGCGTTCTCCGATAATATAAGGGTTACGTCACATGATTAAGTAACTTCTGATTGTATAGTTTAAATGAAAGGTGAGCCAGTCTAATCTGTATTCAATGCTGAAATGACAGTGTGGTGCAGCTTGTCAGAAGTTGAAAACGTCGTGTCTGCCGGTGGTGTCATCTATAGAGCAGTTGGTAATGGGTTCGAGGTGGCTTTGATTCTCAATGATGATTTTTGGTGTCTGCCTAAAGGTTTGATAGAGGAAGGCGAAACGCTTGAAGCCACGGCTTCAAGGGAAGTACTAGAGGAAACTGGCTTAGTGGGCGAGCTCGTTGGCAAGATTGGTGAGATTAGTTACAGTTTCTTCAGGAAGAAACGCTATCTTAAGACGGTTCATTTTTACCTATTCAAATGTGTTGGTGGCTCGGTGGATGCTCATGATTCTGAAGTGGATGAAGCCAGATGGTTTGGCATTCCAGAAGCGCTTAGCACCTTAACCTATCCTAATGAGAGGAAGATGCTGCTCAGGGCAGAGAAAATGCTGAAAGGCTGAACCTCGTTCTAGATTTGCTTGGCGAATACTCTTTTTTTGATGCCATGCTGTTATCTGGTTTCAGAGTCAGCGAAGAGGTTCACATCTGATCTTGTCATCGAACCGCATGGAAGTAGCAGACTGACGAATACTTCAGCGAGGATCTAAGGTACATGAACACTGTTGCGGTGAGAATCCTAATAGAATTCTCCAGCTTGGAGGACCTAAACTGTTTAGGCGGAGCACTGGAAAGATGCTTATTGGAAGGTGTGCCTCTGAAAGAATATTGGAGAAGGTCACTGGCAAAAGCAATTACCTATAGAATCGTGATCATTTTCTTAGATATCACTGTCATCTATTTGATGACTGGGAGACTTGACATTGCACTTGGGTTCATGATTGTCAGCAACGTCTACACTAGTGTAGCCTACTATTTTCATGAAAGAATTTGGAATAAGATAAGCTGGGGAAAGACAAAATAAGAGCCAACTGCAATTACACGAGATTGAGACTCATATGACCAATAAGAAAACATCATGTAAAAGTCCAGTAGAGAAGCCTAAGACAGGTGAGTGCTCTCCCGAACAGATAGCTGAATGCCACCCCAAATCCAAAACACATCCATGTAAATAACAGCTAACTAAAATCTGCTATCGATAAGCTCCAATTAACTAAACACACTATTTGCTGTTCTATAGTATGGTACTCACATGTGGATCTTCCCTAGTTCAAACAAAAGAGATTATGCGAAAACAATAATTAACAATTGATAAGAAACAGTGGCATTTGGTTGATGGAGAAGATGGGTTAATGGCTAGAAAAGAACGATGTCCCCAATGTGGAAGCAAGAAAATAGTGTTTCAGGCTGATTCTAAGAAGTGCGAAGTATGCGGATATCAATGGACAGGGAAAGTACGAAAGAAAACTTCCAGAAAAGGCAAAACAAGATTCTAAGGAAGATTAGATACTTCGACTTTAGGCTTCTAGGGAACCCCCATAAAAAGAAAAGCTCACTGACAAGTTCATTTAATATAGAGCAAAGAGTATGTGTTGAGTCCAAGATAGGTGGAAGCTGGGTCTCTCTATGAAAAGGTCTGGTAAAAAACTTAGAAAAAGGAAAAGATTCCTGAAGAGGATGCACAGAAAAGGAAACTGGAAAGATTGAAGAGATATTCATTATGTCATGGAGTCAATCCCACTCCATTTCCTATTATGATTTCAAGCATTTTAAGGACTCATAAGACCATTGTTAAGGATGAAAATAATAACTAACTGAAACCCCTGATCTGATTCTCTTTATTCTAGAAAAATAGATTAGCCAGTTCGCATCTGAACCATATTGAGGATCATGAAGAAAACTAGGAGGAGAGTCCCAAGCTCTTACAATACTATGCCATATTATTTCCCAACGGAGCAAGTTGACATTGTGGACAAGATACAACCAAGAAAAAAGAAAAAATAGCATAGAAAACAACCACCATCAATCTTCATAAGACATTACTGGAATCTCAGCTTCAATGAGCTAAAGGACAGATCTCTAGGCATCGACTCAATTGGTCAAGAATTCATTGACCTAAACCTTTTTAATTTGAGCTCCATTCATGAAAAGAGCAATGCCTCGATAGCTCAGTCGGTAGAGCAGCAGCCTTGTAAGCTGCAGGTCGCGGGTTCGATTCCCGCCCGAGGCTCCACACATATTCCACCGATTTGATTTTATTTCAAGAACACTGTTGAAATGATGCTTGAGTCGTTGCAGCTTGAGCAGTCAACTGTCTATTGGTGGAATTTTCTGAAATTTAGTAATATTCAGATAAGTTTAAATATTCTGATTGCCACTTTGTTCAGAGATGAGGACGTTGAAAGACATGGAAGATTGCAAGGTTGACGCTGTGGTTAAGATGGATTCGAAGGGACAGATAGTGCTTCCAAAGGATGTGAGAGAAAGAGCGAAGGTAAGAAATGGTGACAAGCTGGCGTTGATAGGGTGCGAGCGAGACGGCGAGATATGTTGCATAATCATGGTTAAGGCAGACAAACTTGGAAGCACGGTGAAAGGG
>DATBXD010000208.1:0-10239 GCA_036514475.1 Nitrososphaerales archaeon | reverse complement strand
AGCTATCCAGATCCGTACGTTTTCACCTATTGCTGACGTGTTAATTGAATTTATATCAAATGTTCCTGCGAAGAAACCAAGTGTCAAAATTCCTGCTAGAAAAATAAGTGCACCTATGTGTGTCCACAAAAAGTACATAACAGATATCTTTACTCTATCACCATATCCGAACTGAGCTATAAGGAAGAAAGAGGGTACAAGCATTATCTCAAAGAATATGTAGAATTGAATTAAATTTGTTGCAAGAACCGTTCCAAGCATTCCTGAAGCATATAACATATAATACATGAAGTACATACCAAATTTCTTATTGAATACTCTATGAGCTTCTTCTGGCTCTAGATCATCTATTTCTTCTTCTATTCTATGTGTCATGTATGGAATTGAATAAACTGCTAAGACTGTTGAAAGTATGTAAATTGTAGCAGCGAATGGCGCACTCAATCCATCTAAATGTAAACCAAAAGTTCCAATTGGTTGCCAATTATATTCCTCAAGATAGTCACCAGAAGAAGATGATAAAAGAACCAATATGGTTGAGTAAAAGAGTATTGCGAACGAGAACCAACCAACTCTACTACCTATTCTTTTACCTAAGAGATAAGCAAAGGGAGCGAGTATTATTGGAAGAAAAACAGCTTGAATTAGAATCATAATAGCTATTCACTCATCTCATGCATATCTAATACGTCAATATCTTTCCTGATTCTATGGGAAACAAGAATTATCGATAAACCAACAGCTGCTTCAGCAGCTAGAATTGCAATAAAGAAAATAGATATTACTTGTCCTGTTGCGCTCACATCAGGTATATATCGTGAAAAAACAATTAAATTCAATACAGCCGAATTAGATATTATCTCTAATGAAAACAGCATCCTTATTGCTGTACGCTTTGTTATTAACCCATAAACACCAATTGAAAATAGAGCCATGGAAACAACTAAGTACTGAATAATAGACTCCAATTAACTATCCTCCTGATCTAGCTTAGCCATTGTAATCGCCCCAATTAGAGCAACTGCTAAAAGTAATGCAAGAACCTCAAGCACAATCCAATAGTCATTCATAATTTTAATACCAATGTCTAGTATAGAGACAGTTGAATTACTTGCAATCATAGATTCAAAATTTGTTTTTATTAAAATAAGTCCTAGTGTTAACCCTAAGGTGAGACCTAATATAGCACCAATATATCGTAAACCAATTACTTCATCTTTTATCCATTTTTCACGTTTAACAAGCATAACTGTAAATATTATTAGTACAGCTACAGCACCAACATAAACAATTAACTGAAACATTGCAACAAATGGTGCATCTAAAAGAACATAGAATCCAGCTAAAGATAAAAAAAACAAAGCCAGAGATATTGCGCCATAGACTATCTCTTTGGATTCTAAAGATATTATTGCTGCAGCTATAGTGATAAAAGTTAAAGCAAAAAAAGCAATATCAGCCATGATAAACATCACTATCTCCATATTTCAAATTAACAGTTGGTTCTGGTCTTTTCTTAGGTGGTATTGCCAGCTGTTCAGGTGTAAATAGTAAACTTTCTCTATCATAAGAAACTAATTCATATTCATTTGTTTCAAATAGTGCTTCAAATGGACATGCATCAACACAGAAACCACAATAGACACATTTTGAGTAGTCTATCTGTGGAAACATCGATTTCTTATTAACTGTTATTTGCTTATTTGGCAGATTCTTCATCTCTATAGCCTGAGAGATTCCTTGACACATCATAACGCAAAGTGAACAGCCTGTGCATTTTTCTAAATAAAGAATGTGACGTCCTCGATAACCATTAATTCCGATACCGGTCTTAGGATCATATTTATAGCCATCACCCTCAATAAATAACCGCTGGTCAGGATATCTAAATGTCATTCTCCTTTTGAATACTTGATTCATCCCAGATATTATTGAACTTAACAATTTTATGATAAAAACCATATTTAAACACCAAATATTTGACTTAATTCTGTTTGAAGAATAAGAATTACTAGGAATAGATTCACAAATGATAAGATTAAAAGACTAGACCATCCCATTCTCAGAAGTAAATCTATTCTGACTCTGGGGTTTACTCCTCTTAGAACTATCGCGAGAATCATTACCAGTAATGTCTTTATTGTAAACCAAATTACTTGGTTGGCTATTTCAAATCCATTTGGAAGTATCTGGGGACCATACCAACCACCTAGAAACATTGTTGTGAATACTCCTGCCATAGCGTAAAATCTTATGTAGACTCCAAGCTGAAGGTTGCCAAAAGCCATACTTGTATATTCAGTTAAATATCCTGAAGCAATTTCCGATTCTGCCTCAGGAAGGTCAAAAGGTATTCTCTCAAGCTCGATAATCATGCAGGTGAAGAATACAAATGCACCTATTGGCATAAGAAGAATAAACCATATATTACTTTGTGCATAAATAATATTCACAAGATCTAATGTACCAGTTAGTAAAACTACACCCAATGTTGATATTAACATAGGTATTTCAAATGCGATCATTTGATGTAGACCTCTTAATGCACCTATGAATGGATATTTACTGTTGCTAGCCCAACCTCCTAACAGAACAGCTATTGGTACAAAGCCAACAAGTGCGAAAATAATTAAAACGCTTACATCAGACCGCATTATTATCCATCCTTCACTTACCGGAAGTACAGCTAATAGGGCAGCAGCAATTGAAGTTATTATTATAGGGATAGATAGGAAAAACCATTTGTCAGAGCTAGAAGGAGCAATTATTTCTTTGAACACCAATTTAATTACATCGGCTATAGGTTGTAGAAGGCCTGCGATTTTACCTGCATATAGAGGTCCAACTCTCATTTGCATCTTTGCTAGGAATTTTCTTTCAAACCAAATTATTTCAGCGGCGATAAGTGCAGCCCATGTAAAACCTGGAAAAACTACTACTTTGAAAAATAACGAGTTAAGTCCTAAACCTTTTTGGTCAAGATAGTTTAACATTAAACTTGGATTTCCAAATGATGAAAGAAGAATATCTTGTAGTTCTTTTACTGATGGTACAAAGTACGCTAATAAACTGAACAATAATGTTAATGTAATTAAAAGTCCAACTATTATTATTATTAGTCGTTTGACAAAACTCGAAAAAGTTTGAATTTTACTCAATTATCTATCAGCCTCAACTGGCCAATAATCTATCCCCCAGTACGTTGGAGGCATATCCGCAAGCATTACACCTTTCATAATATATGGTATCGTTATTAGATTTCGAAATGAGGGTGTCATAATTCTGACTCTGTAAGGAACTTTTCCACCATCGCTAATGAGGTAATATGATAAAGAACCTCTAGCTGCTTCAACTCTACTATAAGATTCACCTGGTGGAACTTTGATCTGCTTTAGATTAAGTTTGACCGGTCCAGTAGGTATTCTCTTCAAACACTGTTTGATTATAGACATACTTTGTCTCATCTCTTCCATGTGGATCCAAGCTCTTGACCATGAATCGCAAGCATTAGATACTGGTATTTCAAAATCTAATTGATTATAAATTGAATATGTATCATCTTTTCTTACATCTGATTTTATTCCAGAAGCTCTAAGTGTTGGCCCAACTACACCTAATCTAATAGCATCCTGCTTTGGTAAGATACCAACGCCTTTGGTTCTTTTCTCGAAGAGTGGATTATTCATAAATATATGTTCATATTCAATCAAACGTTTTTCAAAATAATTACAAGCTTTATCTGCCTGTTCTTTGACTTTTTCAGGCATATCATTCCTAACTCCTCCAGGAACAAGAAAAGCATAAGTGACTCTTTGTCCAGCTATGGTATTAGCTAAATCTATGAAAACTTCTCTGTCACCAACTGGCCACATAAACATTGTTGAGTGACCCATAAAAATACCGTAAATTGCCATATAGTATAGATGACTTATTATTCTATTTAGTTCAGCCATAATAACTCTGATAAACTGAGCACGTTCAGGTACAATAATATTCATTAAATCTTCTACTGCTAGAACATAGGGGAATATCGCTCCTGTAGCATCTAGAACTACTGGTCGCTCTAAATGAGGAATATTTTGGATATAATTGCGATATTCTGCAAGTTTTTCTTCGCCCCTATGAACATATCCAGGATCTGGAATAGCTTCAATTATATAATCACCACTTAAAGTAAGGATTATCCTCATATGACCTGAACCGGGATGTTGAGGACCTACACTAAGTGATAATTTTGACAATAATATTACCTTCCAGGAGGTTTGAAATCTTTTCTTAATGGTGGAATATCATTCCAGTCTTCAGGTAAAAGAAGTTTCTCGAGTTTAGGATGACCTTCAAATATTATTCCAAACATTTCAAATGTTTCTCTTTCAGAATACTCAACACTGGGCCAAATATTAATCAGTGATAGAGTTTTAGGCTCATCACGAGATATTCTAGTTGAAAATGCAATAACAATATCGCGAAAGTCTTCACGACCATAAGTACTTAAATGATATACAACCTCAAATTCTTTAGAATTAGGATAATCAACTCCTGAAACTGAAGTTGAATGATCAAATCCTAACTCGTTATTAATATAATTGGCAATATCTAACAGTCTTTCTGATTTAACTTTTATTTTGATACGTTTTGACTTAATAGTAATTTCTAAGACATCACCAAATCTAGACTTTAAATCAGCAGCTAATTTCTGCTCTCTTTCAATTAATGTAGATTCTGTATTAGAAGTTTCAACCAAATAAAAATCAACTTATTTTAGAAATGCGAATCTTGTTCTGTAGCATTATTAGAGCTTCAATAAGCTGTTCAGGTCGTGGGGGGCAACCAGAAAGGTAAATGTCAACAGGAATTATCTTATCTACACCTTGGAGAACACTATAAGAATCAAAATACAAGCCACCACTTACTGCACATGCACCCATAGCAATAACATATTTAGGTTCAGGCATTTGGTCATATATCATTCTAACTCTAGGAGCCATCTTCCTGTTTACAGTTCCAAGAATAACGAGTACGTCACATTGTCTAAGTGAACCAAATGCAGCTAACATTCCCCATCTTTCAATGTCATATCTAGGACCTGATACAGCACCCCATTCTACACTACAACAAGCTGTTTCAAGGTGAACAGGCCATAGAGCATATAGCCTTCCCCAATTAACGAGATAGTTCAAAGGTTCCTCAATAGAATACTCTAAGATGTCTTTCAATTTTCCAACAAAAATATTAGATGATGCTCCACTTACCATAATTTTCTTCGCCCTGAAAGGTATAAAGTATAACCAAGAGGAACAAAAAGTATCGTTAAGAAAATAATAATAATCGAAATACTTTGTGGATTAATATAATTATATGAAACTCCCCAAGCAAAAATAAACATTGACATTACATCAAAAATTACAAACATCAATAAATATGCATAATATTGCATCATTAAACTAACTCTACCTTCACCTGACGGTATCTGACCACATTCAAATAATTCAGATTTCAATGGATTACGACGCTTAGGTGCTAGTATAGCTGGAATTACCATAGTTAATAGAGCTGCTAAGCCTCCGAATCCTGCAAGCATTATCAATGGCAGGAAGTCAGTACTCACACCTCGTTACATAATAGTTTTTATTATTTAAATTATACTCATAATAATTCAAAATCCTATTAACATTTTATAATATAATGATTGATAATATATTGAAAACTTATTATATCTCTATTTCTCGGAAATCATTATCTCTATGAGGAAGGTTGAATATTGAAGATAGCAATTGTCGGTATGGGTTTATCTGGCTCATATCTTTCATCAAGACTTAGTACAGAGCATAAGATCGTTGGATATGATCTGCATACAAAAGATAATTTTGATGCAGTGTGTGGATGGGGATCTGTTAAAGATATTTTAGAAAAATACGCAAGTGTATGTGGTCTTAAGTTTGAAGATTATGTTGTTCATAATGGAAAAAAAATGATTGTAGATGTTAATGGTGAAATAATAGATATAAAACTAAATGGATTATGTTGTTTTGATAAAAAACGATTTATTCAAGACATGATTAACGGAAAAGAAGTAATATATGGAAAATATGTTAATAAGGAAATTCTCAAAGAAGATTATGATATAATTATTGATTCAACAGGTTTAATACGTCCTTTACTACCTAAGATTGAAAATGATTTACTAATTCCATGTGTTCAGTACCGTGTCAGATTCAAAAATCCCCCATATGATGATTTCTACATTAAGACATTCAAAGGCTTAACTGGATATTTTTGGTATTTTCCTTTAGGTGATGGTATATTTCACGTTGGTGCAGGTGATTATTTAAGAAGACATAATGATGAGTTATCAACATTCTTGAATAAACATCCTTGTGAGATACTAAAAAAGAACGGTAGACCCGTAAGAATAACTCCACCTATACTCTGCGAACCATTTTTTGATGGTAAAGTTGTAGGAGTGGGTGAAAGTATTGGTACAGTATATCCAATGCTTGGCGAGGGAATAATTCCAAGTTTACAATGCGCTGACCTATTAATTGGTAATCTAAATAATTTTCAAAAATATAGAGATAGTGTATTAGAACATTTTAGAATTCATTATCCAGTTTATCGTTTTATAAAATCTAAGATTGAGGGAAAATTTATCTTACCTTTACAACTTATCAGTCTAATTAGAATATATAGACACATGAAAATAAATGAATCTCGATATGGTATGGATATTAATATTCGAAATCTACTTAAAATTGTGCTAAAGGCTTAGAAAATAATTAGTGAAATCAATTGATTGTAAATGAAGATATAATGTATGGTCAAGAGTTATTATCGAAAAGAATAGGGATATGTGTAACAGGAAGTATTGCGGCTATTAGAAGCCCTGAGATATCTAGGGAATTGATTAAATATGGTGCTAATGTTATTTCTATAATGTCTAAAGGTTCTCAAAAATTTATCAAACCAGAATTAATGCAATGGGCAACTCAAAACGATGTAATAACGAGTATTACTAGTAAATTAGAACACATACGTCTCACAGAAGGACCTCAGAAATTAGATTTAATAATTATTGCTCCTGCAACAGCTAATACAATAAGTAAAGTTGCTAGTGGAATATCAGATACTACTGTGACTTTATTGGTTTCTTGCGCTATAGGATACGGAATACCTTTAATTGTTGCACCTAGTATGCATCTATCTTTATTATCAAATCCTATTGTAAAATCTAACCTAGAAGCGTTAAGAAAATTAGGAATTACTATATTGGACCCTATTATTGAAGAGGGAAAAGCAAAAATTACTCATACTGACACTATTGTTGAATCAGTAATTAGTAGACTTTACATTAAGGACCTGATGGGACTAAAAGTTTTAGTAACCGCTGGACCAACATATGAATATCTAGATCCTATAAGAATTATAACGAACAAGAGCTCTGGAAAAATGGGGGTTGCTTTAGCGAGAGAAGCACTAAGAAGAGGAGCCAAAGTGACATTGGTTTCTGGTCCAACATCACTAACACCTCCTTTATCAACAGATTTCATAAATGTAGAGACTACTAAACAAATGCAAAAAGCTGTTGTATCTAAGTTAAAAAATAATAAATACAATATTTTTATTGGAGCAGCAGCCCCAGAAGACTTTAAGGTAATTAATCCAAGCAAAATCAAATTATCAAGTAGAATTAATAAAAAATTTAACATAAAATTTGAAACTAACGAAAAGATAATTAATTTAGTGAAGAATATTAATGAAAATATTTTTATTGTTGCTTTTAAGGCTGAGACTGGTTTATCACGTAGCGAAATGATCAAAAATTCGAAGATAATAATTAATGAGTCGAAAGCAAATTTTGTTGCTTTAAATGATATTTCTGTTAATAATATTGGTTTTGGAGAAGATACAAATCAAATGATTCTAGTTAAGGAAAATGGTCCTAATATTGTAATACCTAAATCTTCTAAAATGATTATAGCTAAAATAATTTTTGATAAAATCTTAATAGAAATAAAAGAAAAGAATGTTCATACTCCATAAGATTTAAGACTTTTACCTTTTTTGCAATAAATATGGAATCTCAATTAATACTCCAATCAGATCATTTTAATCTGGATTTTACTCTTGATTGCGGACAAGTATTCAGATGGGTAAAGAAAGAAAATTGGTGGGTGGGTGTTGTAGAGGGAAACGTCATTAAAATTGAGCAAGAGAATAAAATAATTACTATTAAATCCAATTCAAATATTATTGATGAGAAATTTATTAAAACATATTTTAGATTTGATGATCAACTTAAAAACATAGTTTCAGAAATTTCTAAAGATAATTATGTTACTGAAGCAGTTTCAAGATATTATGGATTAAGACTTTTACGTCAGAACCCTTGGGAATGTGCAGCATCATTTACTTGTGCAACATATAAGAACATAAATTCAATAAAGTTAATGATATCAAATATCAGTAGAAAATTTGGTAAAAGAATTGAGTTTAATGATGAACCATATTATTCTTTCCCAGAACCAGAAATAATAGCTAATTCAGATATTAATTCTTTAACAGATTGTGGATTGGGATATCGCGCTAAATTTCTAAGTGAATTAGCAAAGAGAATAGTTTCAAAGGAAATTGTGTTAGAAGAGTTAATTGATTATGATTATCATAAAGCCAAGAGTATTTTACTATCAAAACAATTAGGAAAGAAATTCTTAATTGGTATTGGTCCTAAAGTCGCTGATTGTATTCTTCTATTTTCACTTGAAAAGATGGATTCTTTTCCAATAGATGTTTGGATTAAAAGGGTAGTATTCAAGTTCTACAGTCATCTATTTACAAATGATTCTTCGATAAAAAATCGGGTTATAATTAATGAAAATAATTCAATAGGGTTTTCAGAATATGAAAATATTTCAAATACTATGCGTATGTATTTCGGAAGATATGCAGGATATGCTCAGGAATATCTTTACCATAATATGAGAGTGTCATCAATTAGTTAGATATAGTAGATACACTCTTAGATTTAGTTCCTGTTTTAACCTCAAGAGATGGAGCTAGCCATTTCTTCAGTAATTTTACATTTTCCAATAACCCTGTACTTCTTCTAATATCTATACTGAGACCCAATTTCTGAGCTTGTTTCCTATGTAGTCCAATGACATTTAGTTCAGACAAAGAAAATCCGCGTCCTTTACGGTTTTTCTTAATATTTCCTTTTGAAATTAAAACAACAGCATGAGGAATCAAATTAACTGTTTCTATCTTACCTTTTTTAATTTGTTCATTTTTAGATGCTTCCACTAATAGATTATCAATCTTTTTCCACTTTACAGATTTGGGGATTTGTAAAACAGATTTAGTTTCATCAGTTATTAATGATTTTTTCTCTTTTAACTCATTTATAATAATTTGTTTCTTCTTATCAGCTTCTTTATCATCCTTGATAACAACTAACTTCTCTTTAACCTCACTCTTAACAGGCTTAATCACTTCAACAACTAGTTTCTTCTTATCAGCTTCTTTATCATCCTTGATAACAACTAACTTCTCTTTAACCTCACTCTTAACAGGCTTAATCACTTCAACAACTAGTTTCTTCTTCTTACTATCTAAAACTGAAGAGACTTTTTTTATTTTAGAGATACTTTTTTTGCTCTTTAATTCTTTTTTCTTATCAGCTTTAATGGATGTGTCTTTCTTTTCTTTCTCTATTTTCTTAGATCCATTTGTACTCTTCTTCAAAGTTTTAGATTCCTTTACTTTATCCTCTGATTTCTTAGACAATTCCTGTCCAATCTACTTAGTTACTGTATGTTTAAGACTTTCTAATATATTCTGAAATACATTTTTCACTGCAAAAGAATTCATCTTTATCTTCAATTTTAGCTAAATATTTATCTCTAACTAATCCACCACAGTTTTGGCATTCTATTTCAAATCCAAAATTAGGACGTAAGATTGGACCTGAAACATTCTTTACGGTTTCCATAACAAAGTTACTATCAGAAGTTTCTACACCTTCTAGTTTACCAATTTTTTCTATAATAATTTTTTCAATACTTTGCATGTTCGGTGCGTATATCTTTAATATTATATCACTTTTACCTGTAGTAATATAAATTTCACTAATTTCAACAATTTTGTTTAATTGTTCTAATACAGACTTAATATTAGGAAGCTTTGTTTTAAGTAGAATAAAAACCGTAATTTGATTTGTAATAGATTGGAGTTCAATCGAAA
>DATBXD010000207.1:0-3465 GCA_036514475.1 Nitrososphaerales archaeon | reverse complement strand
ATTATAGCACGGATCCATGGTTTAAGCCAGATATGGAGACAAACACTAGATTCTAATCTAACATACATAATCGAGGTTTTAAGTGAACAATACGATGCTTTGTCAAAAGATGACAAGGACAAGATAATAATCCATGAGCTTCTTCACATCCCAATGTCATTTGGAGGAGGCCTCCGACCTCATAGAAGACACGTAACTCGTCGACAAGTAGAGAAATTCCATAAAATATATTCTAGTGTAGTAACATCGAAAACTCAAACGCATATAGAGACATCTGATTCTAGAACAATATGTGAAGTTCAAGACTTTACGCTTAAGAAATGGTTGCAAAACCAATTCGACAAGCTAAATAATTGCAAACAAGAACAATCGATGTGACCTATCTAAGCCACACGAAAAGAGACAAGGTAATTAGACTTGGGAAAACGACATCTCCAAAAAAAACTAATTCTCTAAAAAAACAATCTTTTTTCATCTTCTTTCTTTATTAAGACTAAAAGTATTGTAGTTACATGTAGATATCGAAAAGCATATGATTTATCGAAAATATCAGAAGCCTGTAAAGAGATATTTAATAAATTAACCCCCTATCCAGAGGCTTATCAGACCCCTGTAAGGGGCTATTCAAAAAAGTAACACTCCTAACCAGAGGGTTACAGTGGCTGCATTGTATGCTTACGAGCTGATAAAACCCTGTTAAATCGTGGCTATTTTCGGAAGGGGATGAAGGGGGTAAACTATGTCCATCAACATGGTTCTCAGGGGCTTGTCATAGGGGTTCAAGGGCTGTCGAATATATTCTAGACGGGGTTGAAACCATACCAAGTAATAAGAGATAATTGAAGAATTAGGATAGAATTGAATACAGATAGTTAGGACATATCCCTATGATTATCTCTAATTGTCGCGTCTGAGAACCATCGCCTAAACCTTAAGTATCAAGAATTTTCTAACTTTCGAATGAAATATTCAAATGTCTGATGCTCAAGTAAAGGTTAATTCCGGAATCTTATATGGAAAAGTGGCTATTGTAACTGGCGCCGGATCTGGAATTGGTAGAGCTATTGCACACCTTTTCGCTAACAAAGGATGCTCAGTGATTGTGGTCGACGTGATCGCAGAGAGAGTTGACCAGGTTGTGAGCGAAATTCGGGCGGTTGGGATGAAAGCAACAGGTTTGGTAATTGACCTTTCAGTTGGAACCGAGGTAGATCGAATGATTGAGAGCACACTGATTTCGTTTGGAAAGATAGACATATTGTGCAACAACGCAGGAATAATGGATGGAGCAAGACCAGCAGCCGACACGCCAGATGAAGTATGGGAAAGGGTGTTAGCAATAAACTTGAATGCACCTTTCAGAGCTAGCAGAAAAGTAATCCCAATCATGATTGAACAGGGTGGAGGTGTAATTCTTAACACGGCTTCGATTGCTGGGATCTTTGGTGCAAGAGCTGGCGTCGCATATACCGTGTCGAAACATGGGTTAATTGGTCTAACTAAAAGCATAGCCACCTCCTACGGTGCCAAACGAATCAGATGCAATGCATTGGTCTTAGGTGCAGTACAAACTTCAATCGGCATAGGTAGCGCAACACCGAACCCTCTCGGTATGGAAAATCTGAATAAGACGATATCTACCCTACCCAGAACTGGGGATCCAATAGAGGTTGCAAAGCTCGCACTCTTCCTTGTTTCGGACGATTCCAGCTATCTGAACGGCTCATGCGTTGTAGCAGATGCCGGCTGGACATCATTCTAAATCACCGTCCGTTCTCACAGCAGCAGCTGGAACGAATTCTACGCCATTTTGAATCTTCGAATGAAAATATAGCTGGCCCTAAGAATCAGCGTAACTTGTCTAGACCACAAGTAAAGAACCGTTGTAATTATAGCTTAAGAAAACAACATATTCAATCCTTTTTTAAACTACTTTTCACCAGAATCATACAAATAACATTCTGAATGTTCTAGAATATTATTTTGTGGTTGTCCTATGAGGGATAATGGGAGATGATTGACATTTGTTGACTGTCTTTTTAGAGATAATGGTTTTTTGACACTGTCTTTTTAGGGATAATGGATAGTGATAGAATTTAGGTGACTATCTTTTTAGGGATAGCAGAAGGTTGTTTGAAGATTTAATAGAATACTTCAAGATATTGTGGCGTCGTCTTTCTTTCTAAATTTTTGTTTTTGTCAGTTTTTGCTGTTTTCAAAACTAGTTTTCCGGTCAAAATATGCTGTTTAGGCTAGCCTATTGTTACATTGGTTGTTTGGACTCAGATCAGCGTCGACATATCGATATTTTGCTTTTTTTCATCTAGTTTAGAGGCGACATATTTTTTCATTATCCCCAAAAAGATAATGATGATTCTTTCACTATCCCTAAAAAGACAATGATGATTCTTTCACTATCCCTAAAAAGACAATAATAATTCTTCATTATCCCTAAAAAGGATAAACGCAGAAACATTAACTACTCTGTATACCTCTTAGAATAAAACTTATTTCTGCAAATGTATTTATTTCTCTGAGATTTATCTAGTTAGTTGCCAAAACTTCTTTGCTTCATCTTACTAAGAAGGGGTATTTACTTAATAATGTATGCGGGCCCGTCGGGATTTGAACCCGAGACCCTCGGGTTAAAAGCATCACCGAGAAGATATGTCTAACCTCCTCTCCGATGCTCTACCTAGCTGAGCTACGGGCCCTTATGTAGGCCGTCAACTAATGATGTATATTATTATTCCTAATTGAGCGTTACAGAGAACAAGTAATCGCATTTTTAAATCTGATTCACATTTTCCTGTTTTATTTCATTAACCATCTGTGCGTTGACATTGTCATCGCTTTACCAGGTAATTGTCTGAATTAGTCTATTTATCAAATGACATAACACTTGAGAACGGTACCAAGTCATCGGGAATTATAGTATTCTGATATTCTTGATCCAAGTCGAGAGGAATAGGCTGAAGACAAATTACAAATAAAAGGATAATAGAGTCTAGTAAAACATTTAATTATAGAGTTTTAGTCTGTGATGTGACGCCCTGGTAGTATAGAACGGCTCATTGTAGAAAAATGGAGCCGTGTATAATCCGGTCCAGTATGTGGGACTGTCACTCCCGCGACCCGGGTTCGAAAGATGAGTGGTGCGCCGCTCGTCAGAATATCCCGGCCAGGGCGCCAGTTAAATCCAATTCTCCAACGTTCAAGATGCTTTCTTCTCTGACCTCGTCCATTCAACGACTTTTCTTAAGCCATTTTCGACATCCACTTTAGGAGTCCAGCCTAGTATCTTCTTTGCTCTACTGTTGTCAAGAAGCATCCTACGAATCTCCCCAGGTTTAGCTTCAGAATAATTTGGCTTTATATTGGAGCTGATTATAGTGTTAACCATGTTATATATTGAATTAATCGAAACTTCGTGATTTGTGGATAGTATAATCGGTTGGACATCAG
>DATBXD010000206.1:0-7734 GCA_036514475.1 Nitrososphaerales archaeon | reverse complement strand
CTGAAGATCTCCGGCCTCTTCGAGAGCCTTTCGTAGCTAAACATATGTATCAATGACCACATGAGCAAGAGAATGAGAAATCTTACAGCGTGAAGAACAGTAGATAAACGAGCTAAACTTCAACTGCGCCTAAGGTCTATTGTATTAGTAAAGATGCTAAGATAAATTTAGATTTCACGGTGAACTGCTTAATTTAGACAGATTACCAATAGTTGATTTATAGACCTCAATGCTTGAAAGATACTCGTCTATCTCGACGAACTCCCTACGAGTATGTGATAAATGAGGGTTTCCTGGGCCATAAGTAACCACCGGAATCTCAAGTCCCCTCCCCAGTAGATTCATATCACCTGTTCCAGTTTTCTTAAGTAGCAAAGGGCGTTTCTTCCTAACCTCTAATACGGCTCTGATTATAGCTCTTACTAGCGTAGAAGTTTTATCGGTTTCAAAAGGCTCAGTCACATCATCTACTTTTAGCTTGATTATAGGAAAATCTGTATCTTGTTGGAAATTTCCCACTCTGTTCTCAATAGCCTCAGCAACCTTAGCTGAAGAAAGATGTGGAGGTATCCGTAAGTCAACGGTAATCTTGCACTTCTCAGGAGTCGTATTATGAGATGAACCTCCATGTATCTCAGTCAAGCTGCAGGTTACTGATTGATACTGGTTTTCACCTTTATGCTCCGCCGCGTAACTCTTTATTGATTGCCACACTTCGAAAATACGTTCGATAGCGTTTTGTGAAGCCCACGGTGCACTAGCGTGTAGACTAGGAGATCCACAAGTAATGTTAAGGCCAATCCGGCCTTTATATCCTATAGTAACATTATCTATTCCACTAGGTTCTCCAAAAATCGCGTAGTTGGGTTTGATACCACTTTTCAAAAGAGCTCTTGCACCTAGTCCGTTTCCCTCCTCATCGCTAACGCAAACTACAACTATCTTCCCTACATCTGTTATATTAGACATCTCAGATGCTGCTAATATCATTGCAGCCAAAGCTGATTTTGCATCGCAAGCCCCTCTGCCATGCACCGTATCATCAAGAACTTTAACTGCTTGGTAACCTGGTACAGTATCCATGTGCCCACAAAGCATCACCATCGGACTTCCTGAACCGATCTCACCTATTACATTGTTAGCTTCGCCTATTCTAACGTTCTTAAAACCTAGGTCCCCAGACATTCTATCTGAGAGATAAGCCGCCAATGGTGCTTCCTGCATTGACGGTGAGTATAGCCTAAGTACATCAGCTAGAAGATTAACCGCGATTTCTCTTTTAGACATTTTAACGCTCAACGTGCTATGTTCACTAAATAGTCAATTATCAGCCCAGGAATGTCTACGCCTGTAGCAGGTACTGAATTCCTGAACTCGATTGTATTATTAACTTCATGTACTACAATGCCATCAGGAGTTTCCATGCAATCAACTCCAAATATTCCTTCACCAACAGCTTTTGCTGCTTTAAGGCAGGTATCTTCAAGCTCACGTGTTATTGGGCAGTTAATGGCTTTTCCTCCTCTAGCCGTATTAGTTTTCCACTCACCTTCAGCAGATACTCTGTAAATCGCTGCCACTACTCTATCCCCTATAACGAAGCTTCGAATGTCACGAGGTGGTCTCTTCACTCTCTCCTGAAGATAATAATTATGATATATTGGGAACATATGCTCTCTATCTTCGAGAATAGACTCGGCTGACTCAGGATCCTTCACACTGGCTATTAGTCTACCCCAGCTACCGACCGTTGGTTTAAGAACGGCAGGATACCCAAGTTCTTCAAGAGCCTTCAAAGCCGTATTCTGGTTAAAAGCCATAAACGTTTTAGGCACTGGTACACCTGCTTTTATCAACGCCAATGTCGTGTTTAACTTATTTCCAGCAGTGTAAGCAACCAGCAGACCGTTCACTACTTTGATGCCTTTATACTCTAGAATCGCCGTAATATGTAAACTTCGGAAGTAACTTACACATCTTTGTAATACAATATCCCCGAATTCGGTTCGATAATCTTTTCCTAGGTTGAAATAGAGATCTTCTGAACTTAGCATTCCTAAATCTACATTCTTAATCTCTGCCGCTTTGGCTAGCATCTTCTCCTCAACTCTAACAACGTCGTATAGCATTGTGATCTTCAAGTCACCTACTCCCCCCAATCTTCTCCTTCCACTTGAGCTGGTTTAAGTTCAAAACCTTTGTCTACTTTGTGCAACTCAAATGAAACTCCACAATCCGGGCAAGTCACTATTTCTCCTACTATTGCATCTTTAGGAATCGATATATCGCCTTCACATTCTGAGCATTTCAATATGTTCACCTCCCAATTAACCATGGTATATTTCGTTTTGTCTATTAACACTGTCTTCAACATTCAGAAGTTTCTTCTCCATGTCTTCCGATAGCTCCAGCTCGAAAAGGTCCCCCATCCTTAGATTCTTTAATCCATTAGTCAATCTAACTGCATCTTCAGCATTAGGTTGGAGCCCAAGCAGATTCATTAAGAATGCCGCTTCAGTTCGTCCTGCAAGTTCACCTATGATTATTCTTCTCCTGTTTCCAACTGTTCGGGGTGGACATAATTCATAAGCTGCTGGGTTTCTAACAATAGCAGCAACGTGTGTTCCAGCTTTATGCTTGTAAGCGTTATTACCAACTAGTGGCTTGGAAGCATGTGTTTTCACGGAGGTGTAGTTTGAAACGAGTTCAGAAAGTTCTTTTAACATTTCTGTCCTTACGTCAAGGTTCAACCCGTATATCAACTTGAGCGCCATAGTCAGCTCAGCAAGGGAAGTTAGACCCGCTCTCTCTCCAAGTCCATCAATTGAAGTATGCACCATTGACGCTCCAGCTTCGAGACCTGCTAACGAGTTTGAGAGTGCCATCCCCAAATCGTTATGGCAGTGCATATCGATTGGTGTGTTAACTGTTTCACGGATCATTCTTACAAGATTATGCATTCCTCTAGGCGCCATTATTCCAATAGTGTCTGGGAGACTAATTCTATCTGCTCCTGCCTGCGAAACAGCTATGCAAGACTGCTTGAGATACTCCGGATCAGCTCTAGTCGCATCCTCCATTGTGAATCGCATCTTCAAACCATGTCCTTTAGCGTACTCTACCGCGGAAACCATTCGCTCTAGTGCTTGGTCTCTAGTTACTCTCAGCTTATACTTTAGATGAATATCTGAAACAGAATGGTACATAGCTATCCATGATGCATCGCATTTCAGGGCTACGTCTATGTCTTTTGGCAAAGCCCTCAAATGGGCCACTATGTCGGCGCTCAACCCAGCTTTTATCATTGACTTGCAAGTCTCTTCATGATTCTCTGACACGATGGGGCTTAATTCAATATAATCTACGCCAAAATAATCAAGCATCCAAGCTATTTGGAGCCTCTGGCGCATTGTAAAAGTCACTCCAGGTGCTTGTTCTCCCTCCCTTAATGTTGAGTCAAGTATTGTAATCTTCTCAGGAATAACTCCTTCCGGGTTATTGTACTTGTGCGCAAAATAATTAGGATCTAACGCAATATTCTCCAAACAATTATCCCCTGTCTATATCAATTTGTTAAATATCTTCACTATATAACGATATACGTTGCATATTAGCGCAAAGTCTTTAGGATAATGACTGTATTAGTATTACTAACGCCATCTAAACGACGTATGTCGTCTATACATCTGTTTATATCTGCTATGCTAGAACCAATAAGCACTACAGCAATATCATATTGACCAGTTATCTCATAAATAGCGTTAACACCGTTCATCTTAAGTAATTTGCTGGATATCTGTGGTGTAGGTATTAATGGACTGACCGAAATTAGCGCTATGGCAGACGCAACTTGTCCCAAATCCGTGTCTATAGTAAATCGCTTAATTACAGATTTTTCCACAAGTTTCTTCACACGTCTTCTAACAGCTGGTTCAGAGAGACCTACGCCATTCGCTATCTCTACAAAAGAGCGTCTAGAATCTTCTTTCAGGCTGTCAATTATCTTACGATCTTTATCATCAATGTACGACAAATCGATATTCACATCAAGGATTGTGACTGTAAATGTAAAAAGGTTGCGTTATTAGTACTTACTTAGATTGAACTGGATTGGATAATTTGGTTTCTTGTTCAGCCTTAATCAACTTATCCAGGACCTCAATCACGCGAGTTATTTGCTCCTCCTGAATCACTAGAGGCGGAAGGAATCGAATAGTGTTTCGTCCCGAATAAAGAAGAATCACCTGTTCCTCTATTGCTTTAAGAAGCAGGTCGTGTATGTCAAAACGCATCTCTAATGCAAGCATCAAACCAAGTCCCCTTGCTTCACGAGCCATCTTGTATTTTTCAGTAAGACCTTTTAGACTATCTTTAAAGATACCTCCTATTCGTTGAGCACGATCAACTAGTTTTTCTTCCTGAATGTAGTTTATGACAGCTAGGGCCGCTGCGCAGGAAAGGGGATTTCCACCGAATGTATTACTATGGTCTCCCACACTCATAGCTGCCATAACGTCTTCCCGAGCTAGGGCTGCTCCCATCGGTAAACCTCCAGCCATCGCTTTCGATATACACATCACATCAGGTTGAACTCCCCAGTGCTCAGATGCCCACATTTTTCCAGTGCGGCCAAACCCTGTTTGAACCTCATCGAATATTAAGACTGAACCGTTCTTATCACATATTTCCCTCAGCTCTTTTAGAAAATCGTTAGGTGCAAGCTTTATTCCTGTCTCTCCCTGAATGGGCTCCACTAATATCGCCGCTGTTCTATTGGAGATTATTTCTCTAACCTTAGATGCATCCCCAAAGGGTGTGAATTTTATATCAGGAATTAGAGGCTGAAATGGCTCCCGATATCTTTGCGTCCAAGTAACAGAGAGTGCTCCAAGGGTCTTTCCATGGTAGCTTCCCATCATAGCTATTATTTCGGGTCTCTTTGTATATTTACGAGCTATCTTAATTGCTGCTTCTACAGACTCCGTACCGCTATTGCAAAAAAACACTTTTTTGAGATTCGACGGAGATATCGACACTAGTCTTTCCAGCAATTTAGCCCTAGTATCATTGTATATTGAGCAGTGGCACGTTATCAGAGTTTCAAGCTGCTTTTTTACAGCTTGAATCACAAGTTGATTGCAATGACCAACTATTGCGACTCCGTATCCACCCATGCAGTCAATATACTCTTTTCCATCAGCATCCCACAGACTAGAGTTCTTTCCTCTAACGATTGTTAAAGGTAGCTTGGAATAGGTTGCTGCAAGATACTTATTCTCAACACTTGCAATATCTTCGCTATTCATCTGATATCACTGTGCATCCATCATAATTCAACGCTGAAGTAATCGGTTTATTTATTCTACCTGAAGATATTATACTTGCCTTAACACCCATTGACAACGCTTCTAGAGAAGCTAATACCTTTTTCTCCATTCCAAAACCTATTTTTGGTCTCAATGCATCCGCCTCTCTTGAAGTCATTCGATTAACAACTTCTTTATTCATTATAACCCCGTTAACGTCAGTTAGAAATATCACCTTGTCAGCATGTACTCCTCCAGCAACGTATGCTGCTGTTCTATCCCCGTCAATATTTAGATAGTCAAAATCCTCACTCAAGGCTACTGGAGATATGACTGGAATATATTTCAGATTCACCAGTGTTGTAATGAGACATCCATCTACTTTAGTTATCTTACCCGTATATCCTCCATCTATCACTACTTTTCTTCCTCTCTCATCTACAACAGTTAACTTTTTTTTTCTGTCAGCACGAATAATTCCTCCATCCACCCCTGACAATCCAATGGCAGGTATCCCAATCTTTTGAAGTGCTACCACGATATCTTTGTTGATGGTTCCAGTCATAACCATTGTGTATATTTTTACCGTTTCAAGGTCAGTATACCTACTTCTAATACCATTAGGCGAAACTATGAACTTCTGTACCTTTCCCAATTTATTCGCCATGTCGGTGACTGCTCTTCCTCCTCCGTGAACGAGAATGATTTTGTTATTCTTAGATACCTCAAGTATGTCATCAATAATAGATGAATCCACACCTTCACCAAGTATGCTCCCGCCAACTTTGATTACAACGAGCATAAACAATCACATAGGGTGAATAGATGCAGCTCTCAATCCAGATCTCTCATCTAAACCAAGCATGAGGTTCATACACTGAACCCCATTTCCAGCAGCTCCCTTCACAAGATTATCAGTCGCTGCCATAACAACAAGCCTACTCGCTCTATCATCAATCTCAAAACCTATATCGCAGTAATTAGAACCAACTACAACTTTAGGATCTGGGTAACGATAGATACCTTGTTTATCCATGACTAATCTAACAAATGGCTCTCCTCCGTATGACTTTCTATAAATCTTCCATAGCTCTTGAACAGTTACTACTCTATTAAGGAATACATGGCCTGTACATAGTATACCCCTAACAATATTCACACCATGCATTGACATGGATACAATAACTTTAGAATCGCATATAATCCCCAATTCCTGTTCAACTTCTGCAGTGTGCCTATGCCCGACAGGCTTGTATGGTCGTATCACACCGTAGCGCTCTGCGTGATTTGTGCCTGCAGATTCATGTGCTCCTCCTCCGGAAGAACCTATTTTCGCGTCCACAATCATCTTAGAAGTATCTACTATTCTTTCCCTTACTAGCGGCGACAATGCTAGGATTGAGGTTAGGGCCATACACCCCGGACATGATACTAAACTGGATAGTTTGATCTGTTCACGCCTTAATTCAGGAAGCCCATATATGAATTTACTCAAAAGCTCTGGGTTAGGATGATCGTAGCCATACCATTTGACGTATCCTTGAGGGTCCTTAAGTCTAAAATCAGCGCTCATATCCACTATCTTGATTCCAGATTGGACTAATCGGGGCATTATATCGACAGCAGAACCATGAGGAACTGCCGTGAAGACCAAATCAGAATTCTTCACCACCTCTTCGATATTCTGATCTATAAACTGTAGATTAGTCATGCTTCTTAAGTTAGAGTGAACTCTGAAAATATATTGCCCAGCGTGTTTTCTTGATGTAGCACAGGCTACTTCTACATCAGGATGCGATAAAAGTATCCTTAGAAGCTCTCCCCCAACATATCCTGAAGCACCAATTATTCCAACTTTCATTTCTTATCACCTTTTTTCTACTAATAGCGCATACTTTATTATTTCATCAGCTATATCGACGTTGCATACGGATGCTGCTCCTTTGAACTCTACGGTGTTATTCACTTCGTGAACGAGTATTCCTTGAGGAGATTCCATAGCGTCGACTCCAAGAAGCCCACCGCCAACAGTCTCAGCAGCTCTTAATACGATATCTTCTAGCTCGCTTGTTACCTTACAAATTTCTCCTTTACCTCCGATTGCAATGTTAGTTCTCCAGTCGCCTTCAGGAGAATATCTGTACATAGCAGCAATAATTTTATCACCGGCTACAATAGTTCTTATGTCCCGTGGAGGTCTCTTAACCAATTCTTGAATATAGAATATATGGTCAAGTGGACCTTCGAGATGTGCACGCATCTCTAGAATGGCTTGAGCCATTTCCTCATCTTTTAACCTCACAACCATCCTCCCCCAACTTCCAGTTACCGGTTTTAAAACGGCTGGGTAGCCGATTTCTTGAAGTGATTTTAGCGCGCCCTCCTCGGTAAATGAGAAGAGTGTTCTTGGTGTTGGAACCTTTGCCTT
>DATBXD010000205.1:0-4422 GCA_036514475.1 Nitrososphaerales archaeon | reverse complement strand
AATAGAAGCGCGACGAACACGCTGAAATAAACATAGGAAAAAGCAGAAACAAGACACAACCATAAGCCAAACCGGATCAAACCGATAAGAAAAACCCCACTCAACCAATAAGAAACGTTAACCCAGTTTTTAGAAGTCACCATAATTCGGAAATAGATTACTATTCATAAAGAATGATGAAGGATGATTAAAGATATTTGTTTCTTATTAGATTTATGACTTCGTTTAATAAGTCAGTTTTGAGGGGAACTTTTTAAACCAATTATTGACTTTCTTCACAGATGACGCTTTTTGAACAAAGCCTAGATTCACTATAACACATCAATAAAGAATACTTGCCGACTTAGTAAGAATTATAGATGGCTATTAGTAAGGTGCAATGGTTATCAGTATGAGTGTTGAGCGGATCAGAGTTTTGATATGCGACAGTATCTCAAAAAAAGGAATTGAGTTAATCTCATCTGCAGGTTTCGAAGTGTCATATATCCCAGATATTACATCTGATGAGCTTGTCAAAACCATATCTAATTTTGAGGTTGTTATTGTTAGAAGTAGAACTAAACTTACAAGGAACGTTATCGTAGCTGGCAAGAGTTTGAAGGCTATTGGCCGTGCTGGAGTTGGATTGGACAATGTTGATGTGGAAGCTGCTAATGAAATCGGCGCCAAAGTTTTCAACACTCCGGATGCGCTAACTAACGCGGTTTCAGAGCTTGCTATTGGTCTAATGCTAAATCTCGCGAGAGGAATTTCATTAGGTGACTCGAGTTTGAGAAAGGACGAGTGGTTGAAGAATAGACTTATGGGGGTGGAGTTGAAAGGTAAAGTTCTAGGTATTATCGGATTGGGAAGAATAGGCAAACGTATTGCTGAGCTTTCAAATGCTTTTGGAATGACTGTTTGCTATTACGATATAATCGATATTCCTGACGAGGTTTTAAAGCAACTTAAACTTACTTTCATGGAATTAGATGAATTGCTATCTAAATGTGACTTTATTACATTGAATATTCCACTCACGCCATCAACAAAACATTTCATTAATAGCGATAAGCTCTTGAAGATGAAGCAAACAGCATATTTGATTAACACATCAAGAGGAGGTGTAATCGATGAGCATGCGTTGTTCAACTCTTTGAAATCAGGTAGTATCAAAGGTGCAGCTTTAGACGTTTTCGAAGTTGAGCCTCCATTAAAAAATGAACTATTAACTTTGCCAAATATGCTATGTACCCCTCATATTGGAGCTCAAACTGAAGAAGCTCAAGAGATAGCTGCTGTTAGTGTTTCTGAAAAGATTATAGATTTCTTTAAGCCAATTGGATAATGTTTAAGAAGAGTTCGTATTCATACCGGTTGTTTCGAAGATGTATAGGGAAATAACTAAAACTTGGCAGCGAATGTCTAAGAATCGCAGTGCTGAAATCAAAAGCTTAGGTATTATGCTAAGAACTCGTCCCACGATAGAGCGTGTTGAGAGACCTACAAGACTTGATAGAGCTAGACGCTTAGGATACAAAGCTAAACCTGGTTTCATCATTGTAAGAATCAAAGTTAGTCGAGGTGGTATGAGACGCCAAAAAGCAAAAGCAGGTAGAAGACAAAAGCATGCTGGTATTGTAAAAATGAAAGCTAATGTAAATGTGAGACAAACATCTGAAAGAAGGGTGAGCGAGAAATTTCCAAATCTTGAAGTTCTAAATTCTTACTTCGTTTATCGCGATGGGAGAAGTGCGTGGTACGAAGTTATTTTGGTTGACAAATGCGATCCTTCGCTGATAGACTATAAGGATATCGCGAATTAAAAAGCAACTTAGTATCCTGCAACAGTTATGTCAGCTGGCTTCATTAACTCACGTAATATTACTGTTGCATAGGACCCTTTTCTAAGAGTGAATTCAAGCAAGCATGAAGATTCATCCTGTTGTTCTATCAAACTAAACTTATCTACTTTCAAGAATGGTATCCTGAATCCCCCCTCCATACTTAATTCAGGCATTTGCTTTACATAGAATTGTTTCTCAGTTATCTCTTCTTCATCTAAAATCTTCTTAATTATATTTTCGAATCTTCCTTCCCTACATCTAAATGTATATCCTACGATTTGTACAAGTGGCGTTGAACTTAACGATTCATCCTGGTTAATTGTTTCAATGCATCTTCTCATGTTTATTGTTTGATTGCTTTGATTATCATTAATATTGTAAATATCTCCTACTTGTACTTTAGAAATATCTTCTTTTTCCTCGATTGCTTTTGATATTGTTCGATTGAAGATATAAGATTGATATGAATTTATAAATATTCTTCTGATTTGTATAGGTATTCTTCTTAAAGCTCTAACCCATTCCTTTGGTCTTTCTATTAGGCTTTTTATTATCTCTTTTTCAATGTCTAAATTAGGCCCCATTATGTTTAGTAAAGATTTGTAGTTAGACGGATCTATCATTCCTTCTCTTATTTCTTGAATTTCTTTACTTTGATGCTTTGTTGTATATGTTAGAAAAATCATTACTGCTTCTTCAAAACCTCCATCTAGTATCTTTCGACCAACTAAATGGTTTACAGGTCTTGAAGTTCCAAATCTTTGATAGCCAAAGAAATTAAGTATTTTTTTTTCTTCTATTACTTTCACCAATTCCTTTTTTTCTTCTTCTAGACTTATTTTCTCTATTTCTCTTATTCTAATTTTGAAATGATTTCCAAACAAATACTTTCTAGTAAGAATGTTGCTGTAAAATCCAATCAGATTAAGAGTAACTTGATTGGATAATTTGATTTCCAAAGGAGCGTCGTGCTGAATCCGTCGTAGAGATATGTATTGATTGGTTGATGCATACTTATCCTTCAGCCCAAGATAGGAAATTCTTTGTCCTATTGATTTCTGTATCTGCTGAATAGCATGGATTGTGTCAATTCCATCCTTTTTCAATATATATATTGCGTACTTGTTATTGGAGTCTTGAGTCTTTGTGAGGCTTTCTAATACTTTTGGTTCAAGAACTTCATCTACTAGAAAATCCGCGTTGTTTTTTTTTATTTTCCCCCCTATTCCTTTGAAATTAGTTGCGTATCCTTTGATGCCTATCCATTTGTCTATATCTGTTATTTCATCTTGAATCTTCATTAGAACCATTTTTCTAAGCTTTCGCTCATTTCTTGTTTATTCTTCCGAATTTTGTCTAATGCTTTGTTTATCTTGTCTTCTGAAAAGTTTCTTTCGCCGCATAAAAACGATAATATTTTTTCATAGTTGGGCTGATTCCATGATAATTTATCTCTTAATCCTATTACTTCAGGTTTAAGAAAAAGATCTCTTATTGCCAAGTAATCGATTTTTCTTAATTCATCTTGTATGTCTTCTATTTTTTCAAGGCTACCGTATTTTCTAATGTATTTCAATGCTTTGATTGGCCCAATGTCCTTAAATCCATCTGGATTATAGTCTGTTCCAACTAATATTCCCAAGTCAATGAGTTGTTCGTATTTTATTTTGAGTTCTTGAAGTAAATGGGTTAATTCTTTTTCTTCAGGCATTATATCTATGTAAATATCTTTATTTGGTAATTTTCTTCTGCCTGATATCGTTATGTTTCTCACTAGTCTAGTTGCACCGAAGAGCAGTGAATCAAAATCCTGACTTGATACATCGGTAGCGATTCCCATTTTTGTCAAGTAAGCTGCGGTAGCTTCACCTTCCGAAGGAGCTTCTATCCAAGGTATTCCAAGAAGGTCAAGAATGTTTTTCGAGTCTTCTAACATATAACCTTCAATGAACGAAGTTGCTTGAGCATATTTTCTGGCTTCGGCAAAATCTCCTTTGCTCAAAGCTATTTCATAGTGTCTTTCGGCTTTTTCTTTATTGGCTCTTCTTCTTTCTATCTCCGTTCTTTTTAACGTTGGTGGTTTCCCATCAAATACATAGATCATTCTTACTCCTAATTCAAGTAAATTGACACTCCTATAGAAAAGTCCACTTAGATGGCTTGTTATTCTTCCTTGGTTATCAGCCAAATATTCTCCTTTGTATCCTCTTATGGTGGATAGGAATTGATAAATTGCGTTATATGCATCTACAGCTAATATTCTACCTGTCATCTGTTTAAAACTTATTACTTCGGGTTTTACTATTTTCTTGATATCTAGACCCAAGGTGCCTATCTCTTTTCTAGGATATTTGTTAACTTAAGTTTTTTCTCTAAGGTTATTCAACATCAATTGAAATACATAAAGTCCTCAGTTCCTAATAGAAGATCTAAGATATGTTTCCTTTGAATTATCTAGGAGTTACGCGTTTGCTAGGGTGTAGGTGGGGTTTGATAGGTAGGATCTTACTGCTCCTCGTATCACGGATATCTTTGACTCGTACCAGCTCATGCCTCTGTTTACTCTGTTGATCTCTAGGCGAATGAACGCTCTCAG
>DATBXD010000204.1:0-2909 GCA_036514475.1 Nitrososphaerales archaeon | reverse complement strand
GGTCATTTTTTCTTCACCTAAAGATTGAAAATACTTAATTTCTTAGATGTTACTCATGGAGTAATCTTTATTTTAAACATTCAAATGGCAATTGCCTTCCGAGGTTAATTGAAGTTTGAGATTGGAAGCAAGTTTTAGAGAGTTATCGATAGGCATTGTATTGACAGTGTTGGTTGCGTCACTTGTATCTACTGCGTTGCCAAATTCAGCTGGACAAGTGGCGTCCCTTGATTCTTCGTCTAATTCTGATGTCAAGACGGGGGTTTTACTTGTAAATGTTCAGAAGTTTGATATCCCAAGTGGAAGCTACGATTTAGATTTCTACATTTGGTTCAAATGGTCAGGTAATAAGACAATAAACTATGAATTTATGAATGGAAAGGCTTCTTCGACAGAGATTGTTAAGAGCGTACCTGGGTATTTGGAGGTTAGGATTAGAGGAACTTTTCTTAAGAGCTTAGACTTTAGAGACTTTCCGTTCAACAGCCATGAGCTAACTGTCGAGCTAGAGGACAAAGTTGAGCATATAGTCAGCCTCAGGTTTACTCCGGATGTTAACGAGAGCGGGATTGACGAGTCGATTAACATTGCTGGTTGGAACGTTCAAGACTGGTCTGTAACCAGTGTGGAGCATAACTATCCAGGAGATGAGACTTACTCTCGGTTTGTATTTAGCTTTACGATTGGTAAATCTACGCTTCCCTCAGTTTTGAAGAGTATAGTTCCAATCGCGATAATAACCTGTATTGCTCTTCTGGCCTTTCTAGTCTCACCAGTTAACTATGGCCAGAGAATAAGCCTTGGAGTAACAACTCTGATGGCTGCTGTTGCATTCCACCTCGCGCTTACAAGTCAGATACCTCCGGTAGGATATCTAACCATTGCAGACAAAGTCATGATAACAGCATATGGTTTATTCCTCTACAGCCTAATAATATCTGTACGTGTTATGAAGCTAACCGACCAGAAGAAATCTGAAGAAGCATCAAAGCTAAATAAAAGGGCAGGATTCGCAGTCCCTGTGATCGCACTAGTGTTAATTAGCGTTCTGATGGTTCTAGTATAATTAGTGTATTAGCTTCATGCGTCCAATAGTCTTTCGAGAAATTCCACGAGTCTTTTCTCACTGTTGGAATCGCTCATCGAGTATCTTTCCCTAGAGTCCGTGTATGTTGTCACAGTAGGTCTAGAAGGATTTTACTCTCTATCAGCTGCTTCTTGACATCTCTAAAGGCAAGTTCTTCTCTGAAGATTTCTTGCTCATAGGCGGCATGTGCCTGATAAAAGGCTTCATTGAATATTTCAGGTTCTTAGAAGATATAGGCTTCATATGGAAAGACCATGAGGTCTTTGGAAGCAAGTCTCAGAAGAATTTGAATCCAAATACGTGGGTTGAGTTCCTGTTTTAAAACTGAGACAAGTAGAAAGTTTGTGCGAATCTGATTCTAGCAACGTTTTCGTTCTGGGTCATGGTTGGCCCGTTAGAGATTTCTTATTATTGGCAAAAATTGGTGGAATTAGATGTGATGTTATTTTTCCACATTCAGTATATGGCTCCAGTCTTGTTGTATAGTTTAATGTGTTTCACTTATCTTCATGGTTTGGGTATCCTTCGGGATTTTATTTGCTTAGTTATGCCTATATAGTGATGAACCCCTTAGGTGCTTGTCATGGTTGAGAAGGTTAATATCGCCACAGTCTATAAGGAAGTCAAGGTCATAAGGCGGATGCTTGAAGAGTTATCTGAAAGAGGAATACTTGCATCTTTAGATTCGGAGCCGATAACGGAGGCGGAGCGTAAGGAACTCGATCAGGCTCTAGAGGAGGTCAGGGGTGGAAAATTTGTTCCTTTGAACAAGGTCAAGCGCAGTTAGTTATTGTTGTACAGAATCATTCTGAGCACTAAAGCAGCTAAATTTCTGAACATACTTGATAAGAAGCGCAGATTAAATGTTATCAAGACTCTTGAAGATTTAGCTGACTATCCTTTCGCTTTGAGAAGACATGACGTGAAGAAGATAGAAGGTAGAAAGTGCACTTTTCGCCTACGCACCGGTGATATCAGGACAGTGTTCTATATCGATGAGGCGAACGAGAACATAGTTGTCCTGAAGATAGGCCATAGAGAATCGATATATGAGTAAGTATTCATCACATGGTAAAATCACTACTTTAATTTTTGATATTTAAATCCAAACATAGCGAAAGAAACGTTGTGGGTTCCGGTTACGGCCACTATTTTTTAAAGTGAACTCTGTTCTATCGAACTGAGATCCATGTCCCTTGCGTAGAGCACTTTCTTTTTCGCGTAGGCGGCCCATTCTTCAAACACATCCAACGAATTCATAGATTGTTTTTATGTAGAACAATATATCAGTATTTTTGTTCTACAGTAAGACAATTCTAGGTTGTGGTTGTTTTATTTCTTGGGGCAGATGTTCAAAGCTTTTGGTTGCTCGACGAGTTAAGATGACCTTGTGCTGCAATCCAAATATCAGATATGCTTCTTGACCTTGCTCCACTCGACGTACTGTTTAGCTCTGAATTCACGTCTACCCGCCTTCACCGCACTTATTTCGTCTCGTTCCGGCTCTGACTCTGGGACAAGCATCTCCTTCAAATGATATAAATCTCTTCCCAGCAACTTGATCTCGCGGTATACTTGTTCCAATGTTATTTGCTCCAAAATCGCTCCCTACATTATTATAACATTAGGAGTTACGCAGTTGGTGGCAAATGAATTGTGGGGTTGATAAGGAATGATTTTATGGCGCCGCGGATGATGGAGATCTTTGCTTCGTACCAGCTTATTCCCTTTCATGATGCGGTTTATCTCAAGCCTTAGAAACACTCTTAGTGATAGGAGTATGTGTCCTCTTTGGGCGCGCTCTTTCCTCACTTGTGCTCTT
>DATBXD010000203.1:0-2090 GCA_036514475.1 Nitrososphaerales archaeon | reverse complement strand
CGGCTTACTAACCGCTTGCAAATATGGCTGTAGATGTTGGTACTTAAAGAATTGCATTAAATAATCTGTTTTCACTTTACTCTCCTTTCTTTCTTTCGTTATTGCGAGTGCAGGACTTGAATCAGCGACCTTCAGGTTATGAGCCTGACGACCTACCAACTGGTCTAACTCGCTATGTGAGCAGTAAACCCAGCTTTGAAGGTTCACTTGGCGAACCCTCAAGGGTAGGTTCTATCCTTTCGTTCCATTCCGGTGTATGATCTGATCAAAAATAATACCGTTATTTGGAGAATATCAATGGGCTTTGCAGAAGAATTGGTTCGATTATCGCAGCAAATATTAGACCGTAAGCAGCATTGTGATGGAAATGAAGAAGCGACTAAGCAAGCATTGGTACTTCCTTTCTTCCAATTACTTGGCTATGACATTTACAACCCTAAAGAGCTTGTACCTGAGTACAAAGCAGGATTTGTTGCTAACAAAGAAAAAATAGACTATGCCATTTTCATTGAAGAGAAACCTGTTTTTTTAGTGGAGGCGAAGGCTATTGGCAAACCTCTTGAGAATTATGATGCCCAACTCGCTAAATATTTCAATTCCACTCCAAACATGAAAGTAGCCATTATTACCGATGGAGTCCTTTATAAGTTTTTCACTGACCTTAAGCAAGCCAACTTAATGGATGGTGAACCTTTTTTTGAGTTTAATATCACCGATTATACCGATGATAAACTCAGTATCATCCAGAACTTTAGGAGAGACCGTTTCAATCTTGAGAATGTGATAACTCAAGCTGAAGACTTGGTTTATCTCCATGCAATCAATGCTAAGTTTAGGCAACTCTTTAAGAACCCTACAGAGGATTTCATTCGTTTCATTGCTGGTGACATCTATCCTCGCAGAATGACTCCTAATGCAATTGATAGGCTTAGACCCTTAGTGAAGCAATCCATGTCTTCTACATTGGTTTCAATGGTTTCTCAAGGTTTGACTCAAGAAATCACTAAAATTGAGGAACCTCAAGAGATTCATCAAGAAGATGTTCCCACGAAGTCAGAGCCTCTGATTGTTACCACTGAAGAAGAATTGAACGCTTACAATGAGATAGCCAAAGTCATCAAGAATGAATTTGGAGAATCATCACCTCTCGATTATAAAGATACTCAATCGTATTTTGTTGTCCATGCTGGTAAAGTCACTCGCTGGTTTTGCCGTTTACACTTCAGAAGCTACAGGTATTTGACCTTTCGGCTTTCATTAGAAAAGGCAAGAATGCTTACCAGTAAAGACGTAATTGAGCATCATGATGGGGCAAGGATTGACATTGCTGACATAAGTGAAATTGCTTCACTGTCAGAATTGCTTATCACTGCCTATCGTGATGTAGCTGGTGTTTGATATTCAGTTTTCAAGGTGCGTTTGAGGCACACAAACGCTGAAACTGGTATGATAGATTTAACCGTCCTTTTCAGGATTGGTTAATTGGTATGCTCTCTCTTTTTCTTTAGAAGAGGGTGCATTTTTTTTTCTATTCCGAAGTAAAGAATCACATCATATAACTCTTGCATTTTTACGATAATATCAGCACTTGGTATAACTTCACCCGATTCATATTTTTTAATTGTAATCAGGGAAATACCAAGAAATTCTGCTAATTCTGGCTGAGTCAAACCAATCTTTCCACTTTCAAGATCTCTATATTCTTCTCTAAGTTTTCTGAGTTCTTCAGGTAAAATTGGTACTCCCGTAGCCACTTTATCGTCACCTAAGTATATGAAATTTAGCGGTTCTGTTACTGTACCATTTTCAAACATTTAGTTTTGTAACCTCATAACTTTTAGTATATTTTAAATATAAAATATAGTCAACAATATTTGTTATTTTTATTGACATAATCTTTTTATTTTGGTATAGTTATAATATACCAATTAATCAAATCAAAAGGAGATTCCAAAATGAGAACTGAAATGCAAAGTTCAATCACCAAGTACCGAAGTACAGCTACCCATTGTGCATGTCCAGCTAGGACATACCACCCCAAAAATGCCTGCAAACATATGATTGAAGTCAGACATGAACAAACAGAAGCT
>DATBXD010000202.1:0-2075 GCA_036514475.1 Nitrososphaerales archaeon | reverse complement strand
AAGAGCATAGTGGAAGATGTTGGATTAACTGAGAAAGATTTTCTAAACATGCTTTAACCCGTTACCTGTTTAATCAGCTACCTTGGCTAAAGTGATTAAGTTTCAAATTCTATGTGTGCCGCGTTCTATTTCTTGTTTTGTTTGAACCAGTCTATGGTTTTCTTATGGCCTGTTTCTAGGGTTGCTTGCGGGCTCAGGTTATGTTTTTGCATAGATTTTGCTACGTCTACTACTCTTTAGCTTCTGTCTGGATGGATGGATGAGTCTAAGCTGCGTTTTGATTCTCATCACCGTTACTCTTTTTGTCATCTTGATGTTTAGATACCAGGTGGCCACGTATAGTTGTTGCGACGGGTTTACTTTGGGATCTGTTGTTGTAGTTGTCTGAGAACCATCGCCAGGTTTCGGGTTTGAGGTTCTTTGTTGAATATGATGATAAACCTGATTTAGCCCGAATGCACTGCTCCATAACGTCTTTAATGTTCTCAAGGACAGATATGGGTGCATTTTCATAGTTTGGCATCATGCGATGAAAAGCCTCAAGCCCGAGCGCATTCTCCATCTTCCTTTGCTCCGATTCCACCTTTTCTTTATATTCCCTGTTTTCTTGAAAACGTTGAGGTATCGCAAGGAGATTGAACGCGCTCTTAGCTACTTCATTTTTCAATTTCTCTTCGAGAAGGCCGCATCTGATTAAAACTGTGTTATAACTATTTTTTGACAACATGTCTGTTCGCACAGTTTTCGTTAGTAGGTCGACAATTATCCCTTTGGCTGCATCGCTAGTTAAAGAGCCGGTGAGGAGCCCGCCTTCTCTTATTTTGATTGTTTCTTGGCATTTGTTGCCAAGTCTACGAAGCTGATCTATTGTTGTTGAGGTGGAGTCTCTAAGAATCTGCTCCAAAGCTTCTCCGAGAATGATTCTGTCTTTGAAAGCCTCTGTCTTTGAAATCAATTCATCGTGTTTCTTAGTTATCTCTTCTAATTTGGTTGTTTTTTCTTTTATCTCTTGGTCTTTTTGCGCTACTTTATCGTTAATACCTTTGAGCTTTTCGTTTTCAAATAAATTAAACTCCTTGTTAAAATCTGAATACTCTTTGCGTTTGGTATCTTCAAAACTGGCGAGTTCTTTCGTTATCTTTTCACTTTCTTTGCTAAGAGTAGCTACGTTTTGATTAAGATGTAGCTCTGCCTGAGATAATTGTCGTAACGTCTCTTCTTTTGCGCCTATTGCAGATTCAAGTGATGTTGATCTGGTAAGCTGATTTGCGATTCTTCGCGCCGCGTTTTCGGGAGTCATACCCGTTTTAAATAGCTCTTCAGCAAGTATTTTCGCAGCTTCTTTTGTGAAGCCGAGTTTCTCAAGTGTTAAGCTTGTATCTAGAAAGATTGGGAGTTTCTCAAGCGTGACGCTTTTTGCGCGTAGAGTATTTTTCATATTAATTAGCTCGTTCATATTTGGAAGTTCTGCTTCAAGCTTTTCGTATTTTGCTTGGGTGTTCTTCATTTGGGTTTCAATGGCTTCACGCTTTGGCTCGTTGGTATAGTACCAGTCTAGGAATTGTTGGCCTGTTAAAGATGATTTTTTTTCAAGTTGTTGGAGTTTAATCGCGCATTGAATGGCCGCCATAGTATTTTCGCCATACCCAGTTTTCTCTAGGAAGTCTAGTGCTTTAGGTATTTGGTCAGGTTTAATGTTTAGCTTATCCCAGCGTTCCTCAGCAGCTATTACATGCTCAACGTGAATGGGATCGTGCCCACTCTTACGAAATTCTTTGAAGAGGTTTCTCATGCTCTCTAAGTCTAGATGTTTTTTACACCCTTCAGCTACTACCCCATGTACGGTGGATGTGGATACACCGACTTCTTCCGATATTTCGCGGTAGGATAATCCATGTGAGTACAAGCTTAGTATCCTCCGCTTTAGTTCATCATTTGTCTTGGTTGGCATATTCATTACTATAATTCGCTGATATAAAAATTTTATTGTTGGCATAGATTCTATGCAATATATAGATTCTATGCAAGTACTTTGCATAGATTCTATATTTCACTGTGTCTATTCAACAATTAAT
>DATBXD010000201.1:0-4726 GCA_036514475.1 Nitrososphaerales archaeon | reverse complement strand
GAAGATATATATTCTATGCCATGCAGTATCAAAACAGGGTTATCTGTTAGCCTCGTAAAGGCTTTAACAGTTAACCATAAGCCATTTGGATCGTTTGGAGCAATAACATCCTTGCCTTTCTCTTCAGTAAGCCATAAAATCGGGGTTGATTTCAATCCATAAGTTTCACCTATGTAGCTTGGAGAAAGGCGCGTTATACAAAGACCCATCTGGCCATTCAGTACTAAGCTTGAGAAGATATCAAAAGAGTATTTTTGGTCAGGTCCTATAACCAAATACGAGGCTCCTTGAACCAGATCATACTTTACAGGGGTATTAGATGGCTGTTCAACTGAAGGTGTTATGGAGAAAAATGAGTGCTTTCTTATTGCAAGAAGTAGAATTAACATCGTTGAAGAGGATGGATAATGATTTGTCACGATGCCACCGAAATATCTTGCCCAGGCGTATGTATAGTAGGCGGCAATAAGAATGAGGCTACTTGCAGCAACATACTTTATCTGATATCTAATGAACGGCGATTGTTTTTCAATATAGTATCTAGACAGCACAATGAGAGTCAGAATAGTCATAGTGGTAGCGTAGATAGGAATACCAAATGGGTTAAAGTAAATATCCCAAGGTCCAGTCCCAACAACCCATCCAGTCAATGTGCTTCTTGGATTTGCAAGAAGAAGCCATGGATTCATCAATAAAATCCCCCATCGAACTGATGCAATAGCGTAACCTGCGAGATATGAATATCTAATCAGCCTATTCTTATGAGGACCAACAAACAACAGTGTGAAGTGGTAAAATAGAGCCGGTACAGGAGCTGCTAAAATCTGTGAAAACCGAACTCTCTCAATGTAGACCCCTGCACTATCAGATGATTGCGCGAAAATCTGTGACCCAAACCACAGACCAAACATCGATACAAAGACAAAGAAAATCCAATGATATCCTCTTTTATATGGAATTCTACTACCAAAAAAAAGAACAAATAACGCAACGGTAAAACCTACAGCAGAACCAATTAAAGATGGATTGACAGTTAGAATCCTAAAACATCCCCAAAATGATCAGCCACTCTATTTCAACTCATCACAACCGATTATACAAGGAAAAAATATTTGTTTTTTTGTCTTTATTCGATAAGGAAATAATTAGATGTAATATCCACACCTATAACCAACTTTGATATCATTTTGGTATATAAGTATAACTAACTTTGAGAGAGTGATGGATAATGAATATCTTACGCAAAATAAGGTTTAATTTCAAAGAATAAGCGTATTATCTTAACAACATTCTTGACTATATTGAAGTGTGCAAAAATCCATTTTCTAGACCCAGCTAGGGGTTAATCCCTCCGGGCCCGCCTAAACATTTCCTAACCATTTTCTTGTATTATTTTTGCATTATTTGGTAGATAATTGCCTTACTTTCTATATAAATGGTAGGGTGTAATGTAGCACCCGTCTAATGACATCAAGACATATTATATACAACTTGAAACAAAGGGTGAAAGCATGACCGACTCCACTCATCTGGAAACCGAACAGAAAATCAAGTGCGAAAACTGCTATGGGATAATCCCAGTAGGCCCAGTATTGTTCTGTCCGACTTGCAAAACAAACCTATGCGATCTTTGCAAAGAACACGCATGTTGATAGCAATCTATCCACCAAATAGAATCATAATTCTCTAGCCTTAAAATGTTGTAGATAATGCTTTCAAACCAAGGTACTTCGCAGACCCACCTAGCGCCTCTTCAATTCTCAGTAGACGGTTATACTTGCAAGTCCGCTCACCGCGAGATGGGGCCCCAGTCTTAATCTGGCCGCCGCCCAAAGCCACAGAAAGATCAGCTATTGACGTATCCTCAGTTTCACCAGATCGGTGGCTAACCACTACTCCGTACCTGTTAGAGAAGCAGAGTGAAGCAGCATTCATAGCCTCGGTTAAAGTGCCAACCTGATTAACTTTCAGTAGCAATGCGTTCCCAGCACCCACCGCTATGCCCCTCTTCAAACGCTCTACGTTCGTAACGAAAATATCATCCCCTACAACCTGAACGTTTCGGCCGATCCTCTCAGTAAGCGAGGCAAGACCCTGAAAATCATCCTCATAAAGAGGATCCTCAAGCGACTTTATCGGATATCTTTCAACAAGATCACAGTAGTAATCTATCATGCCTTCACAGCTCAAGTCTTTACCGTCAACATGATACACCTTACGATCTAAATCATAAAACTCGGTCGCAGCTGAGTCAAGTGCGAAAACCACGTCATCACCAACTATATATCCAGCGCCACGCACAGCGTCACATAACGCTTCAATAACCTCAACAATAGTCTTCGAAGGAGGCGCGAACCCCCCCTCGTCGCCAACGTTGACGGCGGACTTACCATACAAGTGAGTTAGAACACCCTTCAGAGAATGGTACACCTCACACCCTATCCTCAAAGCGTCGCTAAACCTGTCAGCACCGACCGGCAAAATCATGAACTCCTGAACACTAATCTCATTCCCAGCATGCTTCCCACCGTTGACTACATTCATCATAGGAACAGGCAGCACACCACCAGATTTCCCACCGGCAAGATAATTAAAGAAAGGTATTCCAATCCCTTCAGCAGCAGCCTTTGAAACGGCAAGTGAAACACCTAGAATAGCATTAGCACCCAGTCTAGACTTGTTAGGAGTATCATCCAGACTTATCAAGTCCTCATCGATGATCTCCTGCTCGCGAACGTCAAACCCCATTAACCTAGGCGCAATAATGTCACAGACGTTACTGACAGCATTCAAAACACCCTTACCGTGATACCGCCCAGAGTCCCCATCTCTAAGCTCCAGAGCCTCGTGAGAACCTGTGGAAGCTCCAGAAGGAACAGACGCCAGACCCTTGCTACACCCTGTGAACACTTCAACCTCCACAGTTGGGTTACCCCTAGAGTCAATTATCTCCCTTGCAGCGATTCTCTTTATCTCAAAATCCAAAGCAAGCACCGCACATAAACAGCTCCTTAGAATAACAGGGGGAATTTAAAGTAAACTCAGAGAAGCACTTCCTAACAAATAGAAGGCTTTCAAAGACCTCCCTTGACGCGTATCTTTAGAAGTCTTAATGCATATTACATCTGTGAAAACACTAAAGTTTGATAGATGATTGCATTCAATAGAGTAAATATCTAGTCTACGTTAATTTCAGGAGTAATAGGCTCGTGAATTTTGAAGTCAATTACATTATCAGTGGTGTATTCACTGTCAAAATCAGGTTTGGACGCCTGAAGGTAAATCTGGTTACTATGGTTAATGAGGGCTCCGCCATTGGTTCCCCATATTCCGTATACCTTCCCGCATGTTGAGCATCTTACGCCTCTATCAGTATAGTATAGAACCTGACCTCCGCACGAGCATGAGCCGAAAACGCCTTTAACGTGTAAACTTTCTATTAGTCGAATGCTTTTTTGTCGCATTATAACCAATTGATATATAACCTATGTTATATATAGTGTTTTCTAATAGTATATAGAAGAAAAAACTTACAAACTAAGCCCACAACCAACCAAGGCGATCAACATGTCAAACAAACCAATATGTCTCTCACATGGAAAAGACGTAGACGGATTGGCGTCAGCAGCAATAATAAAAATAGCTACGAACGCAGATATTATACTAGTAGACTACGGAGACTTAATAGATAGCCTAAAAACTGTAAAATCCGCTGAAACCGTATACATTTGCGATGTAGGACTAAATGACACTCTCGGAGAACAATTCATAAAAGAACTCGAACGAATAAGAAAATTTGCCCCAGTACATTACATTGACCACCACCCCTTGCAAACTGAAGCCAAGAAACGCATAATCAGCCTTGGAGTAAACCTTGAACACTCAACTGATGAATCCTGCTCAGTCCTAACATACCTGAAGTTCAGAAACAATCTGAAAAGAGGTGCATCAATCCTAGCAGCCTATGGAGCAGTCACTGACTACATGGATGACAAGCCAATGGCTAAGAAAATCATTTCAAAATACGACCGGCAGTTCATTTTGCTGGAGTCAACCCTTCTATCATACGCCCTGGCTGGAGCAACGGAGGATAAAGGATTCAAGCAGAAAGCAATAGAAGATCTTTCAAACCTGAAATATCCACATGAAATTGAAGGAGCAATAAACTACTCTAAAGCTGGACTTGATAAAACAGCTAAACTCTTCATAGAAGTAGCAGAGAAAGGAGTAAAACACAGCTTGATGGCACATATGGAGTCAAATGAAGGATCAACTGGCACCATAGCCACAATCCTGATAGGCGCGTTTGACGTCCCGGTAGGAGTAGCATATCAACACATTAGAGACGAAGATATTTACGAAGTCTCGCTCAGAGAAGCGTATGACGCAGATTTTGATCTAGCGAAAATAGTTACACTGGTAACTAGAATATTAGGCGCAGGTTCGGGAGGAGGACATAAAAAAGCATGTGGTGCAAGAATTCCAAAACCGCTACTCAATGATTTCCTAGACTTATTAGAATTTGAACTTGATAAAATGTCAACACCATCAGGACGAACCGGAGAGGAACAAATGCGAAAAGGTATCTACAAACCACCTATCGAGTAATACTAAACTGTAGAGTGCAAAGGATAATGTCAGTCTTTGTTGACAGGGATAATGTCAGTTTCTAACAGTGTGCGTTATGCCATGGAGTCATGGCGAGAAGTCTTGAAGAGAGGATCAG
>DATBXD010000200.1:0-2731 GCA_036514475.1 Nitrososphaerales archaeon | reverse complement strand
AGAGATAAGCATCGTAAGTGTATCAGGTACGGAACAGTTCACTAGCTTCGATTTTCAGGCACCTGGAATAATGATTTTTGCCCTTCTACTTCTGGCGGTAGGTTCAGCAGGTTATCTCGCAAGAGAAAGTGAAAAGCAAACCCTATCTCGTCTTAAAATATCTCTTATGTCATCATTTGATCTCCTTCTTGGAACATTAACTATATGGTCTTCAATAGCGCTTGTACAGGTATCTATTCTATTCGGCACGGCAGTGCTCTTAGGCTTCCACTGGACTGGAGGTGTTTCAACGATATTTGTTGCAGTGTTAATAGGGGTCATAGCAGGTATAGCTTCAGTTGCATTGGGCCTAATACTGGCTTCATTTGCAAAGAGTGAATCTCAGGCTAGTAGCATAGCAAATCTTGTCGCTATCCCGCTAAGTTTTCTGATGGGCGCCTTCTTCCCCATTGAAGCAGGAGGTCTCATACAAATAATGCCTTGGGGGCAGGCAGTTATCGCCCTACGATCTCTGCTCACATTCGGGAACCCTATTAGCGATGTCATAGTTAACATAGAATTGATGATATTGCAAACGATCATTCTATTCTCAATAGGAGTATTCCTGTTCTCCAGATCAAGGCTCAAAGCTGAATGATTAATTCATCAACACATAGAATTAATCACTAAACACTTGCAGAAAGAGAAGTGGAACTGCTTTGATAGCCCGATAAAGAATGGTCTTATGCGTCAATAAGCGCAATAATGCAGTTATCATATAAGACTATTACTAAGATCTTCGAAATAAGCGTTGAGGAATAAAAATACACGTTTCTAACACCATGGGTCGCCTTAAACGAAGAAAACTATGAAATTCAAGAAACTTGACGAAATAGAAAATTACCTTAACAAGATAGCATGGAAAGGAATACCCCTCTACACAAATCACCTTCTTTAGAATAAGGGGTTGTAAGAATCTGCGGGGTTTTTGGGGAGGATTGTTTATTTTTATTCTAATAGTTTCTAGAAAGTTTCAGGTTGCAGTTGTCAAACAATCGTCATTTAAGCAAAGAGGTATTTTGTTTAATACTTTAAACGGGCCCGGAGGGATTAACATCTAGCTGGGTCGTGAATTAGGGTTATTGCGATTGTCGATTCCTTCTCAGAAGAACCGGGAAGAAGACTGCTGCGATGACAGTGGCGCCTACGGCGCAACCTTATCGTACGCTCCGTCAACACATATTTTGTCACATTTAAGCTATTTGGCTAGGCGGTCCAGACATTTTCCGAGCGAAAGATTATAAGCTCGCTTTGGTGTATCAAGGTCGAAATTGTCAGAAACTGATCTCGACAAATTTATCCTCCAGTTAGGGCACATTGATCCCGCTAATCCCGATGCACAATGGCAGGCAGCAATCAAATTAGGTGATCTAGGCGACGCGAAAGCCGTTAGTCACTTAGTCGCAGCTCTTCAGCCTAGCAACCAAGCTCTCGTTAGGGCGCATGCCGCCCAAGCGTTTTGGAAGTTGATCGACTCTAGGGATATCGATCATTTAATCCAATCGTTGAAGGATGATCCATATTATCTTGTAAGGTCGTATGCCGCAAGGGCTCTTGGCAAGTTGAGGAATGTGGACAAAGACAGGTTGAGTGTTCAACCTTTGATACATGCGCTACAGAATGACTCTTTCTTTGGAGTGAGGGCCGAGGCGGCCGAAGCTCTGCGTGTTATCTGCAAGGATGACGCATCCGAAGTTTGTACGAAAGCAAAAGCAGTTCTAACGAACCATGATGAGGCAACCTCTAAGGAGAAAGATGAACGCCAGTGGAGGGTTACAAGGGAAGTTGAACGGGCCCTTAAAGAGATTGAGGATGCTCTGAACGATTTGAGTGAGCAAGGTTCCAAAATGTCAAAGATGAGTCCAGAAGAATTGAGCAAATACTGGAAGAAAGGGGGCAAAAGATTTCTAGGAAGTATTCGGCAAATCAGGCATGGCACCGCTGTAATCGGAGCCCAGATAGGTGCTGGGGGGTACATCGGATAATCATGACCGAAGTCTCACTTCAGACCGCATTAGGGAAGATCATTAGAGAACCTGAGTTCTTAGGCAAATGCATAAAGGATATTGATATGGCGTTGAAAGAAGCAAACCTCGATCTCGACGAAGAGGAAAAAATGTTTCTTCGCGATGTATCCCTTAACGAACAGAATTCAGAGCAGATGAGGCTCACATTAGCGTTTAGCCAAGCTAAGAATCAAGGCATGAAAATAAGCGAGTACTTCAAGGCACGGCGAGAGTATGCTTTGGATTATTCGAGCAGGTACTCATATGACACAATTTCTGATGCAATAAACCAGATGAAGAAATCTTTTAACACTACATTGTGGATGCATCGAGTTACGTTCTATACTGGAATAGTAGTGATATTTGCATCGGTATACGCAGCTTTTGTAGGTATGAACCTCTTAGCAACTTTTCTTGGAGTCAGTGGTGTAGCCGATATCTCATATCACTTCTACAAGAAGCCTGTGGAAGGAGTGCACAAAAGCATTGGAAACTTGGTTCAACTTGAAGTGGCGTTCTTGGGTTTCATTAATGAATTAGGCTATTGGAAATTACTGGAGATCAAAGGAGATGTGGAAAAGAACACCCTGGTGACGAAAGGCTTGCGTGAACTGACAGCAATGACGATGGAATTAATTGAACGATATATCGAAAGAATCCCCAACGAAACTTCAAAAGGAACCTCT
>DATBXD010000199.1:0-7706 GCA_036514475.1 Nitrososphaerales archaeon | reverse complement strand
GTTATCGTCCAAGTTAGAGACGCTGCTGCACCGCCCATTTGGGTAACGACGAAGGCATTTACTGCCAGACTTCCTGAAGATAAGGCGCTCCCTGCGTTGAAACCAAACCAGCCAAACCAAAGAAGAGCGGCTCCAAGCACCATTAGTCTAATGTCATGAGGTTCCATCGGGTCGCTTCCCAAGTCTTTTCGTTTACCTATAACTAGAGCTGCAGCAAGAGCTGAGACGCCTGCGCTAATATGGACAACGATTCCTCCTGCGAAGTCAAGCGTTCCTAGACTTCTAAGCCAACCTTGGTCACCCCATACCCAGTGCGCAATCGGATCATAGACAACAGTTGCCCATACAACTGTGAAGACCAGAAACGTTGAGAACTTCATCCTGTCCACAAAGGCTCCGATGATAAGAGCTGGAGTAATGATTGCAAACATCATCTGGAAGACCATGAAGGCTTCATGTGGGATTGTTGGTGCGTAGGAGCTCGGATTGAACCCAACTCCTTTTAGGCCGATCCAATCTAATCCACCTATAAAACCCCCAACATCAGGGCCAAAAGCTAAGGTGTACCCGATGAAGGCCCATTGCATGCTAATAATACCGATTGTGATTAAAGTATACATCAGGGTGCTAAGTACATTCTTTCGCCTAACAAGTCCACCATAGAAAAAAGCTAGGGCAGGAGTCATCAAAAGCACAAGAGCAGCTGAGATCAAGACAAATGCGGTGTCTGCTCCGTCAACTGCCATAGTTACGGGGAGTTAGAAGTTTAATATATTAGCTTTAACAACGCTCAATCACTAGGTTATTTGAAATTCTCTTGATACATCATCACAAAGCACCCAGTCATTCAAAGATAATTGCATAGGCATACTATGTAAGATTATTCTTATGGAGGCTACAGGCTATTTTCAAATACTTCAGAAAGGTCAGAAACAAAAGCCTTCAAATGCTTCTTTTTTACATGCGGCATAATAACTACTCTTAAATGAGTTGGAAATATTGAGAGAACCCATCCTTTTCTCTCGAGTTTCTCGAAAAGAATCTTATTACTAAGTTGAGAACAGGTGAAACTTACTATATTCATCGTTGGCTCCAACATCAATTTCACTCCTTGCAAACATCGAATATCATTAGCAAGCATCAAGGTATTATCCATACATCTCTTAACCATAGATCTGTAGCCACTTTTTCCCATGGTTTTCATAATAGCCCAAACCGCAACAGTTGACGTTGATGGTCTGGTGCAGGACATAGTTGTGAAGTTTTGTCCTCCTCGACCAATATAGCTTGCGGTAAGACTAATCTTTGACAAGAGAGATGATTCACGGAATAGAATACACCCAGCAGGTATCGGAGCTAGACCCATCTTATGCGGGTCAATTGTTATGGAATTAACTCCTGGAACTGCAAAGTCAAATTGTGAGTTGTAAAGACCTAATTCTTTAAGAAAAGGAAGAATAAAACCGCCGAATGCAGCATCAACGTGCAAATATAGATCATTCTTCAAAGAAATGTCTGACAGAACCTGGATTGGATCAACTGTTCCAAACCCAGTAGATCCTGCAACCCCAACAATTGCTAGGGTGTTCTTGTTGATTGATTCTCGAACCTTTGAAACGTCGATTGTGAAATCTCTGGTGAGAGGAATCTTTACCAGTTTCAAGCCTAGGATATCTGAAGCTCTTTCAAAAGAGAAGTGAGCCGATTCAGATAATATAACTTCTTTTTTGCAACCACCTTTTAATTTTCTTGCAACCCACAATCCTGTGATGTTAGCTTCTGTCCCGCCAGATACAATGTGACCGACTGCACCGTCGTTTGACAACATGTTCCCGATAGTTGAAATCGCATCATGCTCTATTTTTGAAATGCTGGGAAAGACAAACTGGTCACCTAGGTTTCGTTGAAATGTAAGGGAGAAGATTTTCTTAGAGATTTCGTGTGGCTCGGAACACATCGACCCTAGAATTCGACCTGACTTGAATGAAGCGTCTTCATCAAGTTTCTTACCAAGTAAATCGAGAACCTTATTCTTATCTAGACCATTCTCATTCATTAGAATAAACTTCCATAATATCGCAAGTTAGAGATTCTGATCAACTACTACTTTAGCACCGTTATTAGTGCATTTAGAAAAGAAGACAGATCCACCTGAAAGAGTATCTAAGTACGCCTCAACTTTTCCAAGAAGTAACTTTGCATCAGTTGTTCCTTTAACAACTCCGTAAACTGCTGGCCCCCAGGAGCTTTGACCTGCGCCATACGCACCATTATCGAGCATTAATTTCACGATGCTCTCAACGTATGAACCTGCGAAAGTACCTCCCTGCAAATGGCTAAAGCAGCCTCCAACCAATGTTTGAATAGCATTCAAAGATGACCCGAACGCAGCTATATCTTGCTCAACAATTGAGGGGAACATCTTCATCAGAAGCATTCGAGATATTTGCCCAACTACTTCAGGTTGCGCGGATGATAGTTTCTCAAAAGCCAATGCTTCAGCTGTATCGCTCAAGCCTTTTTCATTCATGGGAATAGCTATGACGAAATGCCAATCTTCAGGAAACTCAAGCCTCACTATTTCTGGAGGAATGGAATTTCCATTGTTTATCGGATATCTAACACCCCCATCTACAACGAACCCGCCTTTTTCAAATAATGCAGTACCTATTCCTGACACTATGCCACGCCCCAAAATGCGAGAGATTTCAATGGAAGAAATTTCAAGATCGAATAGTTTCGCTAATGAGCGCCCCACAGCAAGCTTAAGTTGTGTGCCTGAGCCTAAGCCAACATGAGCAGGAATCGTGGTTACAATATTAATATGACATCTTTTTTCAATTCCGAAATGACTAAGGAATTTCGATGCTGCGTCTTTAGCACGTTCCTTGTCCTCACCCTCAACTAAGAATTCGTTTGATGTAGAAGATTCAACTACAACATCTGGAGTGAGTATCGCTAATCCAAGAGAACCGTATAGGCGTCCCAAACCGCCGTTTACATCTATTATTCCCATGTGAAGCCTTGCGTGACTCCTAACTGTAACCTTCAAACTATACGCCACTCATCAATCCTGCGTTGAATATCATGTATTATCAATGAGTATTTATTCGGAGCAACTTTCTCAATTACTTCCGCGTGATGATTGATTAGTTTAATTAGCTCTTCAGCCTTCTCCGTTTCGCCTGATTTCAAGTATACTTCGACTCTGGTTGCATGGATTAGACTTTCAATAATAGCTGGAGTAGCCCTGCAGAATGCATGTGGAACAGATTGTTTTGATACGTCCAATTTCATTATTTCGCATAGAAAAGTGGCTTCATCATAATCACTATTTATTTCGTTCGCGTTAAACTCCAGATATGCGTCCGCGATACTTAGTTTGGGTGCATCGACGGATTCGGCTTTCTCGAACCATTCTTCTAGGATGCTTCCAAGAGGATTAGCGTTCTTGAACGTAGAAAGGTAGAACATTATTGGGTCAGACGTTATGTTTACCACACCACTTTTCCACTTGGATAGATTACTGTAGGTTTGAGAGGTTTTGAAAGGTTTCAGAAGGATATGTCTTTCATCGTATCTGTGCGCCCCCATCGGAGCAGCATGTGGCTTGCGAGAGTTGTCGAATGTTGAAACTATAGATTCCACTATGGTATTCTTTGAGAAACCAATCTTTTCCAAATTATCAGGAGAGGACAAGATGACTCAGATGAAGTGAGTCACCACTTTATTTATTTATTTAATTATGCCGTAAGTCCTTTTGACTTCATTTATCGAATCCAGGTAGATGTGGTCAAGCACTGTTCCGGATGCGCCACGAAGATCTATGGCATCAACTAGTTCTTTGTATTGACCGCCAGCTAATCCATCAGCTATAACAGCAGCGCCTTGTGCGGCTTCTTTCACAGTCGTTGCTAATCCATGAACTTTACTGATCTTACCGTATCTAGACAACCTTCTTGACACTTCTCTGTATATTTCAGGGACTCTTGAGAGTCTTCCAGATATTAGAATCTCCCTAGGATTTCTTACCACTACGCTCATGGCTGCAACGTCACGCTCTATGCCCTCTATCAAAGATTCCCAAGCTACTCTGTACTTCTTAGAGCTCTTTCTCTTCTTAGCGAATTCCTCTGGCGTTACAGATATGTCACCAGCAATTGATGAAGCCCCTCCTGAGAATAAGATATTCTTCGTAAATGACCCAAGTAGATAAGCAAGTTCACCATCCATTCGACCTTGTGAGAGAAATGATGGACCTGCGAGAGAGCCCCCTATTCCATCTATAATCTTACCGTTTTCAACACCCATTATAGCATTGTATCCAAATCCAATTTCAACCATAATAAATGATGTATCTTTGTAATCAATCTTAAGACGATTAGCTTGATCTAGAATCCCCAAAGTTGCGCAGCACAGCTTATCAGCCGTGCCTAAGTCAATCTTATTCGCCTTCCTGTGATCAGGAACCGTCTTGAGATGTATCACACCTGGGATGAAATATACATTGAACCCCTCGTGAGCCATCATCTTAACCAATTTACGAAGTCCAACCAACACGCTAATTGTCAAATCGCCTTTCCGTACTAGAATTAATTCAAAATGCTCCTTATCGCCTATCTTACTGATGTGAGTTAGAGGAAGCCCGTATCCTGAAGGCCCAACAATCAAGTCTAATTTCCCCGCAGATTTGAGAGTCTCAATCACAACTTCAGGGTTGGTAGCAAGCTTCTCAGAAGGTATTGAAACCTCCATAAAGACTTTGCCGTTATCAAGCCCGCAGAAATCAAAGCTCTTTGTTCCAGGATCTATTCCAACGACTCTAACCATTTGAATTCAAAGCGATTTGATTCAAGTAAATATAAATAGATCTATTCAAGTCTAAAATCGACTTTTCTCATTAATTGATTTATTATTATGTTTCCAAAGAGATAATAATGAATTTTATATTTATGAACCTATTCTAACATGGTGAGAACAGCTAACTTGTTTGGGGATAGTTATGACAGATATAGATAGAATAATGTTGATTGCTCAGCTAGCTTCAGCTTTAGAAGCCTCAGGTACACCTAAACCTGGAAATGTGCATCGAAACGCGGATTTCCATCAGACTAGTTTTGAACATTTTCTAGCTGGCTCCATAGCTTTAGGACCAGCCGTTAGCATAGCTTCACTTCGAGGTTTGAAGGCGGTTCTAGGGGAGATACGCTTCTCAGAAATAGGTATAGGCAGAATAATTAGAAGAGCCGTTCTCGATGTTAAATCCTTCCACAGAGGGGGTAACACGCATCTTGGGATTGCCATGTTCTTCATTCCGCTTGCGGCAGCGGCAGGCGCAGCGTCAACATCAGATGATGATGTTAATCTCAAATTATTGCAGAGATATCTAAAGCGAATCATAAAATCCACCTGTGTTAATGATGCGCTAGAGCTTCAAAAAACAATATCTATCTATGACTCTAAATGGCTGGGCAAAGTAAAGTTCAAAAGTACTCCTGATTTAAGCGAAGACAACGCGATTAAGGCAATAAACTCGAGTGGAACAACTTTCTACGACCTAATGGTGATTTCTTCTAAGTGGGATGGGGTTGCACACGAGCTTTCAAGTGGATTGAAAACAGCATTCACAATGGGGTATCCAGAATTTAAATCCACTTTTGAAAAGACAGGAGATCTAAATACCGCCACTGTGAACACTTTCCTAAAGATACTTTCCAACACACCTGATACCTTCATAGCGAGAAAGATAGGATTGGAGAAAACAAACAACATAGTTGAAGCAGTAAAGATAGGGATGAATGAATCAAAGAAAGTATCACTTAGAGCTAAACGCATTCTAGATAATTATAGCGGAATGATAACAGAAGAAGGCAGAATAGAGATCAGTAGATTCGATGCAGAGCTTCGCGGTAAAGGCGGCTCAATGAACCCAGGTACAACCGCTGACATCACAGCAGCGTCTATTATGATAGCGCTACTGAGCGGGTTAAGGTTCTAACCTGTACCTAATTCTTGAAGTGAGGTAGAACTTCTTTACTGAAAAGCTCAATAGACTTGTGTATCTTTGGACCTATTGGAGAACCAGTAATGAAAATAGTTACACCCATCTTCTCTAGTTGACTTATCTTTTCAACACACACATCTGGTGTTCCATATATAGAGAATGCTTCCATCATTTCAGAGTTCACATTACTTAGAACACTACCCCAGTCACCTTTTACTATTGCGTCTCTTATCTTACTGGCAGTTTCCACAGGTATTCCATATCTTGCAAGTATCTGTTCAGGGCAACCTGCCACGATAAATGCTACAACTGGTGCTGCAGCCTCTCGAGCCTTATCCTTATCTTTGTCTATTGAAAACGCAGTTGCTGCTACAACCTCTATGTCTTTCAAGCTTCTTCCAGCCTTTGAAAGGCCCTCCTTAATACTCACAAATGCACTTTCAAAGTCCTTTGGATTTGAGGCATTTATCAACGCCCCATCGCTTACTTCAGCTGCTAGACTTAGCATTTTCGGGCCTTGAGCACCAACGAAGACTGGAACAGGGATTGGTATCTTGAAATTCAGTTTAACTCCAGATATCTTATAGACTTCACCGTCTAAAGTTGTTCGCTTGCCGCTTGTAATCTCTTTTATTATCTTGACAGATTCTCGGATAGTTGCGAGAGGTTTTTCACGAGGTATGTTAACCATGTCTAGTGTAGTTTTGTCACCTGTACCTAGTCCACAGACAACCCTACCTGGAGCCATTTCAGCCAAAGTCGCCATTGCCTGAGCAGCTCCAACAGGATGCATAACATATGGGTTAGTGACGCCTGGCCCTATCTTGACTCTATCAGTATAGTTTAGAATATTTGCCAACGCGATATACACATTTCGATTATTGAAGTGGTCAGTTATCCATACATAGTCATAGCCAGATTTTTCAGAAAGCATAGCGTAGTAAGTTGTCTTCCAGTATGCTTCTTGAGGTACGAATTCTATTCCGAACTTTACCATTTTTCTAAGCACCTCGAATATTTGTTGCAGCCTCGTTGAGATTTAATTCTTGAAGTTTCTCAGCCGTCTTGTCTTTCTCCAAGAAAACTGAGGCTTCCATAAGCACTTTGAAACCTTCTTTTGACGATAGTAAGTCATCATGATACAATCCAAGTATTTGTCTTGCTAAACTTGATGGTAGCGACGGTGCATTCTTTGATTTCAATATAATATCTAGAAGGCTCTTTGAAACAGATGGTGCAACTGCTTCAGGAATACTTTTTAAAACAACATCAATTTCAGTCAATATATTCTCAGTGGTAACAAAGTACTGAGGTTATTTAACTACTTTCCTTAATGTAAGGAAGGACTTGCGCGGTCTTATTAACAAGAGAGTCAACCTCACGATTTGTCATCGGTTCAGACACGCAACCTATTCCACGTTTAGCCATCATAACATCGTTCAAAAGCAGTCCTAGGAACAGATTAAATTGTTTTTCAACATTTTCTTTCAATGTTGATCTATAGTCAGTAACTTCTTCAGATGTGAAGTGCACACAGAACAATGAGGCTATATGCGTGATTTTACTTTCCACGTTTTCATTTGAAAATAATTGTCTTAAACCTTTAACAGCACTTGCTCCCAAATTGTCTAGCTGTCTGTAAAGATCAGTTGAGAGTTCATCCATTAAGGCAATCCCAGCCCTCATGCATACCGGGTTAGCA
>DATBXD010000198.1:0-2159 GCA_036514475.1 Nitrososphaerales archaeon | reverse complement strand
TAACAAATTCTCCATACTCCTTCTTCTTCCCATTCTCGTAATCCTGCCACTGTCCTTTCGTCACCATACTGAAATGTGAGATGAATAACTGGGAAGAAGAAAGACAACGTCAAACAAACTTTACCGAGCACTCAAAGATTAATGTGCCAAAGCCTTTTACATGATTAAACAACAACTTCTTTGCAGCCACTACTTTTAATTATATATAATATCATTAGACTATGTGAAGTCATATGGTCAACTTCTTTATTGAAAGAACTGTTAGATGGAAGAATAGTAGAGTTATTCTAATAGATCAGAGTAAACTCCCAAACAAATTCAGCTATATTAAATGCACTGATTACAGACAGGTAGCTGACTGTATAAAAAATATGAAAATTAGAGGTGCTCCTGCGTTAGGCGTGGCAGCTGCTATGGGTCTAGCCTTATGTGCATACAGTAGTAAATCTATGACAAAGCAAGATCTACTATTAGAACTTAACAAAGCTGGTGAAGTCCTAATTGATACAAGACCAACAGCAGCTAACTTAGCATGGGGTGTCAAAAGAATTTGTAAAAAAGCTTCTGAATCCATTGCAAACATTGAATCTTTGAAGAAAATTGTCATCAATGAGGCTATAAAAATGGGCGATGAAGACGTTGCAATTAACAAAAGAATTGGAGAGAACGGTTCAATACTTCTAAGTGACTTCGACAGAGTGCTAACTCACTGTAAATGACCATTAAGGCCAGCAGAATGCGGGTGCACTCGCAACTGTAGGATACGGGACAGCATTAGGTATTGTAAGATCTGCTTATGAAAAAGGAAAATGCATACAAATAGTTGCCTCAGAAACGAGACCAGCTCTTCAAGGAGCCCGTCTAACAACATATGAATTGAATCAGGATGGTTTTCATGTTACTTTGATAGCTGACACAATGATCGGATATATGATGAGTAAGAAATTGATTGATAAAGTTATTGTCGGAGCTGATAGAATAACGAGAACAGGTCACATATTCAACAAGATAGGAACCTATCAAATAGCTATCCTAGCCAAGAAACATCATCTTCCATTTTACGTAGCAGCTCCATTGTCTACATTTGACTTTGAAACAGACTGGCATGATGTAGTTATTGAGGAGAGAAATATCGAAGAGATTATCAAGATTAGAGGGAGAAGAATAGCTGCCAAAGGAGTCAATATATTCAATCCTGCCTTCGACGTAACACCACCAGATTTAGTTACATCCATAGTGACAGAAAGAGGAATAATAAATTCAGACTTTAGGAACAGCATATCAAAAATGAATTGATATAGAGAAATCGACAAGTTTTAGAATAGATGAATAAATGATAGAAGTTGGGCCCGTAGCCCAGTATGGATAAGGCGCTGAGTCAAAACAACAGACGCGAAAGCCTTCGGAGCCGGAGATCCAGGGTTCAAATCCCTGCGGGCCCGCTAGTATTTTTTTTATTATGATATTTGAGGCTTTATTTTATTATAAGTTTATATTATGAATCGAGTTATTCAATACACTTTTCATTAAGAGATTGCATAGATGTGTAATATTTACAATCTGATTCTTACAAAGATTACTTATCCAACTATTTGGCTAAACAATTGTAGTTACAAGCTCTTTGAAAGGACGATATGACGAGTAGATAAAAAGAATATTTAAAATAATTATTTCAAATTTCAATTTGAGATCGGTAGAACATTGAATCTGATTAACCATTTTGTAATTCAATGGCCAGCTATTAAAAGAAGCGACTTTTGCTCATAGAGTAAGAGTATTGTTATTCTATCAGAAATAGACTGTAATAATAATCTTTATAATTAAATTATTATAGATTCATCTTCTGCTTAGAATGATAAAAAAACAATTAGATAAGGTCGATTACAGAATACTAACTCTTTTACGCGAAGATTCAAGAATCTCGTTGAAGGAATTAGCTAAGGTAGCAAATGTAAGTATTCCTACCGCTAGATCCAGAATAATAAATCTTAAAAAGATTGGGATAATAAAATTAACAATTTCGATTGAACTCCAATCTATTACAAATCAAATTACGGTTTTTATTCTACTTAAAACAAAGCTTCCTAATATTAAGTCTGTATTAGAACAATTAAACAAAATTGTTGAAATTAGTGAAATTTATATTACTACAGGTAAAA
>DATBXD010000197.1:0-6222 GCA_036514475.1 Nitrososphaerales archaeon | reverse complement strand
CCTATCACAGCAAAGAAGATTGGCGCAAATATCAAGTTAATCTTCTCCACATATTTTCTTATGGCTGTCAATGAATTCGAACCTGCAAGAGCCATTCCAGCTGCATAGGCACCAACAATAGGTGATAACCCGAGCACTACCGCTAGAGATGCTGAGCCAAAGCAGGTTGCGGTTGCAGCTGCCTCTTCTGTACCTTCGACTTTCCATCTGGGTAGAAGTTTCAAGAAACGTGGAACTGTGAATACTACTCCAACAAGAAGCGCGAACCACAGCATAAGTATCGTCGCTAGTTTCACTATTACTTCTGATACGTCTGGCATCACTCCGTTGTCTATTATCGATACTACGACTGCGAGGATGGCGAGGCCAAGGACGTCATCGACCACTGCAGCATTCACCATGATCTTGGCATCAGGGTCATTTAACTTCCCAAGTTCTTCAAGAACCTTAACCGTTATGGCGATGCTAGTGGCTGTTAGGGCTGCTCCAACAATTAATGCTGCCGCGAAAGGATATCCTAATGAAAGTGTAAGATAATATCCGGAGAAGAATGGAACAACTACACCCAGCCCGCCTATAATGAAAGAACCTAAGCCAGCGGCTTTAAACTCTGAAAAAGTCATCTCTAGACCTGCTGCAAACAGAATCAAGATAGCGCCAATCTGAGCGAAGACAAGGACAATCTCGTTAATCTCTATTATCTTATGTCCCGCAATCTGTATTAGTGCACCTAACGCATATGGCCCAAAGATTATGCCTGCAAACACTTCTCCAAGCACCGCTGGAATCCCGATGCGTGAGAAAACGCCTCCTAGGATCTTTGCAAGAAATACTAAAAGACTTACGCTTAATACTCCGCTTAGCACTAACTCTTCTGATACCATTTCGAATGAACTACCTGCTGTGCATCCAACGTGATTATCTTAAGATATACGTATCTTATCGCGATTATTATCGGGATGATCTCGACTCTTCCAACTATCATTTCAAATACGAGTACTATCTTTACAAAATTAGGCATTGTCATACTCGTAATTCCTGTGCTTAACCCGGTGTTGGAAAAAGCAGAGATGGTTTCAAAGAAGGCGTTTAGAAAAGATGAACCGGTCATCGTCAAGACGGCGCTTCCCACAATAATGAAGGCTACACCTGTAAAGATCATGACTAACACCTGGGCGATTTCTTTTTCAAAAAACACGGTTTTACCGATCTTCACAAGCGTGACGGCTGAAGATGGTAAAACGTTGTTTTTAACTATCCACGGAATTGATTTGATAGCCACTAACATCTTGATGATTTTGATTCCTCCTGCTGTAGAGAATGAGCAGCCGCCAACAAACATAACCAGCGCAATAATCAGTCTTGCAACAGGGTTTAAGGTTGTTAGCGGTCCTAATTGAAAGCCGGTTGTGCTGGCTGCAGATACCATGTGAAATCCTACTTCTCTCAAGTCTAATATGTTTTGAGAATTTGCGAGCAATATTGTGAATATTGAGATACCTGCAATGTAAATCAAAAACGTTTTGAACTCTGTTTGGAATGTTCCACCAACCTTTCTACCCCATAATCTTTCATGGATCGGAAAGCTTGTTGCGCCTACAATCATTAGAATAATGACAATCCAAAAGCCTATAGGAGTCAGATCATTACCGAGATTAGCTGTATAAGGCATTCCACCTGTTGATATTCCTGTCAGTGAAATCATCACTGCTGCAAATGGATCTATAAAGCCAAGAGTGGCAAGAAGGAGAATGAATAGACCCGTGTACAGAGCGTATATTCTCATTATGTGTAGAAAAGTGCCTCTTGATGAAGAAGCAAGTCTGCTGAATCCTCCAAAAGCATCTAGTGCTCTTGAGTATCTACTAGGTGCGTTAAGAAATAGCAGTATAAAGAAGACTATGCCTATACCACCAAACCACTGTGTTACTGCACGATAAAATATAATGGATCTAGGAAGCGTGGCAGGATCATTGAAAACCGTCAACCCTGTGGTAGTTATCGCTGAGATGCTTTCGAAGTAGCTTGAAACTATCTTCGTTAAGGTATCTTGACTTGGAAAGAGCTGCTGATGCAGGTACAAGTAAGAAATCGAGCCAACGGCGCCTAGCATAATGAAAGATACGACAACTAGAATGGAAAGACTTCCGTAATCCATCTTTTCTTCACCTTTAACGTTTGAGCAGATGAATCCAACTCCCAATGAGGTGAAAGCACCCAGGAGAATAGCAACTGCTTCAGGCTCTTCCCCCGATAAGATTGCGAATGCTGCCGGAACAGTATAAAGCAGCCCATTAAACTGTAGAATTAGCCCTAAATTCCTGAAGATTGAAGCCTGCTCCAGTCTCAATTCTTACCCCCAATTAATTCCTTAGCCCACTTCATCTCTTCCTTATCCCTAACAAGGGCGAAAAGCGCATCACCCTCTCTCAGCAAGAGTGACTCGTCTTTTAGCAGAAGTTTATCACCTCTACTAACTGCAAATATATTTCTCTTTAATGTCAAGTCACCAACGTTCTTGCCGACTGCAGGTGAGCTCTCTTGGATCAAAAGTCTAACTATCTGCCCACCTTCATTAGCAATAGACGCTATTTGCGGCACTTCTCCTAGATGCTTTATAGCATCCTCTATAGCTGAAACTGTAGCTAGAGTTGTATTTATCGCCGTAATACCCATATCTAAAAAAAGAATAAAATCCTCAGGGTCATTAACCCGAGCGAGAATCTTCTTCGCACCCATTTTCGCAGCGAGTTGGCAAGCGAAAAGATTTGTTTTATCATCGCCTGTAACCGCGATAAATACATCTGCCTCATTAACCTTTGCATCCGCAAGGCAACTCCGATCTGCGCCATCTACATTCAAGACAATTGAGTCAAGCTCAGCTGCTAGAACGCGTGCAGTTGCACTGTCCTTTTCAATCAGAGTAACTTGGTGCTTTGAATTAGTAAGTTGTTTCGTGAGTTTTTCTCCAACATTCCCTCCACCTAATATCAAGATGTTCATTTCAAAACGAGTTTAGAAATGAAATAAATAACCTAATAAACAGTTCTGTTAAGTCTGCGGTGATTGACGACTCATTGTGAGGTGTTGAATATATTTTGGAGGATTCTTCTTGTGGTGGTATAAGCTATTAAAGTATTGGTCCGTTAAGGATTATGTTACTTATTTCATTACCATGGGGGCCTTGCTTTTTGGTCTGTCAGTAATTCGTCTAACTCAGGGGAGGCCTTTTGACCTATTATTCATAGGTGTCTTGGTAGTTGTGGTACTGGTTCCACTTTTGGCTTTGGCAACCATACAAAAATACAGTGCAAGGATAGATGAGATATCAAATTATCCCACAGTCTTATCCGATGATTTCAATGAAGGCAAACTGTTGAAAGATGGAAGAGCTTTAGTCTTCTTCTACACTGAATGGTGCCCCTTCTGCCGCAGATCTTTCCCGCATCTAAAGAACCTAAAGTCATCTGATAATCACAGTATTTATCGCGCTGACATTTCCGACGTGAATAATATCTTGTGGAATACCATGGCAGTGAAAGTAGTTCCAACACTAATTATTTTTGAAAACGGCTCAGAGGTTTGGCGAAGAAACGGACGGTATTTGGAGGGGCTTGGAGGAAAAGACTTCAAAGACGCAAATGACACGCTTTACACTAGAACATGATATTTTTAAGAATTACGGCTATGTCTTGATCCTAAAGAACACAGCTCGGTTTCTCACTAAAAATGTTTTTGATATCGCGTCAATCAAGTGATATTTCCTTCGGTAGGATATGTGTAGATTCTTAATGGTTTCATCATCGTCGATTTTTTCAGTTTCTGCCGTGAACTTCAGATCTCCAAGTTCAGCCTGAACAGTTGGGTTAGCTATAAGGTTCATCCCCCAGTTTGTCTTGGCTGATGTGCGAACGAAGAGATTCCCGTCGAGTAGGATGAACATTACTTTTACGGGTCTAGGTAGACCTGTTCTTCTTCCAACCGTTACTAGGTTAATGATCCACTTAGATTTTAGCTTCTCAAGTTTGCTTTGAATCTCGGAACCTGAACTCTCCAAATTAGCGTTGATAGCGTATAAAAGTACCATAAAAGACTTTATTATTTAATGTAGTTTCTATTCATACATTTCTTAGTTTTGTGCGGGACAAATGTGTCTTCACCTTTGAGGCATTGATCAACAATCCCAACTAGATTGTTAAATAGTGTTTATTAAAAAGGCATGTGCAAATCTAAAGCATCTTGTATATGAAACGCATAGCTCTGATATCGCCTTTCATTGAGGCGAGGAAAATTGAATTCATGCCGCAGCCGCAGCGGTTGCATAGTGTTCCTCCGCCCATTGCGCAAGGGTGCTTGACTTTTCCATCCGCTCCATAGGCGATTCCGTATAGGGCGACTGGGCAGCGAGAAGGATGGTTCCACTTATTTAGCCCACTATGTGGATTATGATAGTATCCCATCTTTTTAGTAAAGAAGATAAAGTCAGGATACTCCTTCCTAATTTTGAGTATACGGTATATCAGCTCGGTGCGTTTAGAGTCAGATAGCTGAAGGTAATCACCGCTATTCTTTAGTTGAGTGTAGAAGCTGAATATGATACCATCAATACCAGTTTTAGCTATCGATTTTACGGTTTCCTCTATATTTTCGCAGTTGAAAGTGTAGAGGGTTGTGTTTGCTATGATTGTCGACGAAGTCTCAGGAATTGCTTCAATCACCTTCTTAAAAGCTCCTTTTCCCTTAATCTTGTCATGTATGGCCTCTGAGCCCTCTAGAGAAACTAGCCAAGCTGACGCTTTCACCTCCGGCGGAAAACCGTTCAAACCATTTGTGTTCACCCATGACTGAGGAAACATCTTGACTCCCTCTTTAAGAACCGGTAGGCGTAGCGTAGGTTCACCGCCGATGAAAGTCGCATGGAAGAAGTCATGACTTCTTGAAGCTTCTCGCATAAGAGATAGCATATCGTCGTCAGAAAGCTCTGATGGGTGCTGCTCTGCATAAAAGTAGCAGTAGGGGCACCGGATGTTGCATCTATTAGTAACATCAAAACTAACACTAAAAGGAACCTTCTGCGTATACCTCAACATTACCCTTGGAATTACCTTAGTATACATCCCGGGCTTAAAATGCAAAGGCAAACGCATACCTTTAGACACGATTACATCATATATATTGGTATCAAAAAGAGTTTGCTTCTTACAAAACATTAAACCCTATTCTAAGGTATCTTTTAATACAGATATTAGATAATTAGATTATAGAATCACAGCGTAAGTGTTAATCCATTGTTTGAAAGGTTCTAAGTATTAAAAATGTTATGAATATATTGAAGTATCTACCTCCTCAGGTTCATTTCAGATTCAAAGATATTCAACTTGGAATACCCAATATGCTTAAATTGCGAAATCTGAACGTTTCACTTGGAGGGGTGGCGGAACGGCAACGCGTTCGCCTGCAGAGCGAATATACGTGGGTTCGACTCCCACCCCCTCCTCCAACTAACCTTCTCCTAGGTTTGAAGTGGAAAGATAGGTCTGCAGGTAATCTTTTTCTAATACCATTTAGCACAGCCGTTTTGACAATTTCAATAAGAATAATTTGTCTTTTCCTTGGGGTGATTCTCCAAGATCAGCAGTTGTTTCTACTCTACCGGCTTTTGTCTCGAATAAGGTAAACGTTGGCTAAGGACGTGTATAGTCCAATCTGAGCCGCTATAGCTAGAAGTCCACCGAGAGGATCAGCAATAACCCCAATAATACATATTCCCGCCATTAACTTAAATGCTCTTTGGGCTTTCTTCTTGTCAACATTAGACGAGAATACACCTGTCCTGAACATATACACAAGAAAGATACCTTCAAGCACTCCTCCGACGATGTCAAGGTAACCACCTACTAGAGTCGCCGTAGGTCCTAGGTCGAAGAACTTTGTGCCGTCAGACATCCATCCTAGGATCAACGGGCCACTGAAAGTAACCCCTAAAGCGCTTAGCGCAAGAAGAATAGGCGATATTAACCTAGTAAATTTTCCAGTCAAATTGTCAATAGAATCATTTGAAGATTTTTAAGCTTTGTGCTATTATCAGTAGATGGGAATGTGCTTAGATGGGATTGTGTTCTCACCTGCCTCATCACATGTTCTTGGTTATTTTCATCCTTTGCTAATCGATTTGATGATGGTTCTGCCAAAGACTGCCTTTAGCACTTGAACTGTGATGAT
>DATBXD010000196.1:0-7680 GCA_036514475.1 Nitrososphaerales archaeon | reverse complement strand
GCCTCCTCTTATGCGATCAGTTTCGATTCGTTTCATTGCCCTGTGCGTTACAACTTCGATTTGACTTGTGTCTACGCCATCAATTTGAACTGGGATGTGCGAGATTGTTTTTCTTATATCATTATCGCTGACATGAAATTGCAAATCAGTGAAATTCTTTTCATAAATTCTAAGTTCTTCTATCATCCTTCCTACTTCATCCTGACCCCAAGCGTTTGCTCGGTAGTTGTCCAGACCAATGGTTTTCCTTACTCTATCTGCTATTACTAAGGAGAACGCTGCGTGTATACTTCCTATAATTCGAATAGGGGCAGCGAATGAAACCGCTACGTATTTACTGCTATCTTCGTTTGCCTTTATTTTTACACTGGATATTCCTTGTAGTGGGGCAATAGTTAGTCCTTCAGTAATTATGGCTAAACCCACTCGTACTGAAAGATCTAATATCTGATTTGGTTGTAGGAATCCAAATTTACCTGTTGCTATTTCGTCAGCTATTATTATAGCGGTTTGTTCTGGTGTGTATTTATCTAATAATTCTCGTAGTCTTTCCGCTATTGGAGTCTTGAGCATTCTGTCTATGCGTTCGGCCATGTCTAATGTTAATTCTGATTCAGGTGTTAGTGTAGAGTCCTTTCCTTGGTTTCTGCATGTATTTGCTAAAGAGTATATTACATCTAGTGTTTTGAGTATTTTGAGATTATAGGAATTTTGAATTTCGTTAGATGTAATACGTTTCGCTAAGATTGATAAATATGCGTCTGTTATTGACAAGTGATTCATTGTTGTATTGCTTTTATTATAGATGTTAGTTGTACGGAAGACTCTTTTTCTAGCATGGTTCCGATGACAATTGCGTCGGCTCCTGCTTTTGTAATAGATTTTGCTGTATTTGCGTCTCTTATTCCTCCTCCCACGATCAAGAAACCATTATAAACTTGCTTTGTTGCGCGGATTATTTCTGGTGATATGTGTGATACAGCTCCAGATCCCGCTTCTAAATATACAAATCTCATACCCATATACTGAGCAGCCAGAGAATACATTGCAGTGATTTGTGGTTTATCGGGTGGAAGGCCGCGCGCCCTGCCTATAAATCCTGTTGTTCCTCCATCTCCAATTATAATATATCCGGTGGGAATTGCCTCTAAATTATATTTTTTTACTGCTAGCGAACCCAAAACTTGAGCTTGTGTTATGAAATATGGGTTATCTGAATTTAGAAGTGATGTAAATAAAATAGCGTCAGCAAATTGTGATATACCCGTGATGTTACCCGGAAACAGTATCACCGGTATCTTTGTTATTCTCTTTAAGGTTTTTATAATGTTGTCTAGTTCAGTTTGATCAACTATTGTAGAACCACCAACTAATATTGCACTAGCATGGTTTCGTTCTGCTAGTTTTGCCATAGTAATGGTCTTCTTTTGATTGAGATTTTCTGAATCAATTAAAGCAAACCATATGGTTCCTTTTTTCCTATCTACCAATAATTTTTTTTCGATTGAACCAATTTTCAGAAGGATACACCACTTCGCATAAAACGGTCAACAAATTCGTTATAAACATCAACTGGTTCTTTTTTGGTTGTTAGATCGTACTGGAGGCTTAGGTTACAGCTGCCGCAAGCGATTTTTACTGTATCCTCTTCGGTGGAAATCACTCTGACAGAGATCATTCCGCATCTAGGACATCCGAATACTTTAGGCAATGTTTTTCGTATAGTTCTAATCACTCTTCTTTTCCTACGGCCCATAAGAACCCTTTATGTAAGGGAGATAAAACACTTGCTGGGAGTTATTTTATAATAATTTGTGTTTTGTGTGTTTGAATGTGAACAAATATGTGATTTTCTGACTAGATCTTTATGATCTGATTTTGTATACTGACCGAAAATATTATACAAATATGTATAATGGTATGATTATGTTAAAAAAATTCATTGAGCATGATAAGTTGTTATTGCTGTTGCTGAAAAGATCAAACTTCACTAATGTTCAGTTAGATACATTAATCAGTTATATTACAACTCGTCGTTCTAATGGTACATTGGAACAAATGTTAAATAATAAAGATGGCCCGAAAGTTACGAAAGGGTCTTTCCTACGGACGTTAGACCAAGCGAGAGGTAATATCAGATCCTCGATTTACTCGATCTTTTTGTTGGGTTATCTAGGAGTAGTGGATCTTGATTCTATGAGCGGGTTTACTAGGATTTTACAGATGTTTGAAGAGTTGAAGAGCGTTGGCCAAATTAGTGATCCTATGCGGGTTATTGTTTTGATTGATAGGTTATGTGACAGGTTATCTATTTTGTGATATTATTTATATTTGTGATGTTTCTAGGTGATGTGATGTTAGTGGATTATATTTTAGTGTTCGAGAGTGTATTAGTTATTGTATCACTTTATCTTTTATTCAGGTACGGATTAGTTGCACGTAAGATTATCTCTGAACAACGTGATGTTGGTGATATTGTAAGGACTATTATGGGTTCTTTTGATAAGAAACTCGATCGTTACAATGAATGGATCGTAGATTTGCTATATAGAATTGATTTGCTAGAAGCCGCTAATGTTGGTGATTCTCGCATACATGGAACTGTTGAAAGTAATATCAAATCAACTAATAAGAATCGACCTGTTATAGATGATATTACGGCTACTGAATTGAATGTGTTAAATTTGCTGTTAAATGGTCCTATGAATTCAATAGAGGTTCGAAAAGTTCTAGGTAAATCTAGAGAACATGTAGCAAGAATTATGAAAGATGTGTTTGAGGTGGGGTATGTAATCAGAGATGAAAGCAAAAGGCCATTTGTGTATAAGTTAACCGAGTTGGGTAAATCGAAAGTTACTGCTGTAAGTGAATCCTAAGTTTCTTATACACCCAAGTGTTACCAATACGTTCTCTTTTCAAATGTCCTTTTTCGAGTAATCTTGTCAGGTATGTTGATACTGTACTCGGTTTAATTGGGTTATTGTACTCGTCTTCAAATGCTTCTAAAACATCGTTGGATGTAAAACTTCCTAGAGGGTATTTATCTTCTATAAGTTTTAGTGTTTTATTGAATGTGGTATCCAAATTAAATATTCCAATGTTTGATGTAGAAGTATCTAACTCTTCAATAACTGACATTATTTTATTTACTTTGTCCTTTGATGGTTTGCCCTCTAATGAGATGGTGTATTTACTTCCTTCATCGTCTCTGAATTCGATTTTTATTTTACGATTAGGCATTAACTAACGTAACTGTGGTTATGGTTTGTTAGTTGTGTATAAGTTGTGATGGTGTGAATTAGTGAACAAAGATGTAAATTGAATTAGCGATTTAGGATGTTTTACTATGATGTGAATTGAGTGAATTATGTTTGTTAACTATTGCTTTCCAGTGGAAATAAAGGGGTGTTGGTGTATAGTTAACTGTTGTTAATGGTAATTTTTGGTCTGCAGTGGAAACAAAGGGGTAAAATTGGGCTCTTCTATTGTTGCTTTATCATGTAGTTCACAATGTTGTGAATAGCCACGGGCCAGTTTTCCACTAGAAAACCCATTGAACCTAAGCCCTGTTTATACTTAATAAAATTTGATTACTTAGTCGCACATAATTTATATTAGTAATGATTAACTTTCATTACTTAAACAAGAGCAGAGCTAAATTACATTCATTAATATTTAGTTGCAACAACCTAAATAACCTCCAGTGGAAACATGGCCTCTGGCTGTCATGACAAAATAATATGGAGGTAAAAGAACATCCCTACAGAACCCAACGATCCAGTAACCGACATATTCAATCGCGCTTTATTAGGGAAAACCATATTTAAGAACAAAAACATACTCCGATTCGACTATATTCCACCAAACCTCCCATTTAGGGAAAAACAGATAACCGATATAGCAGGAATTCTATCACCAGTACTTCACGATTCAAAATGCTCCAACTTATTGCTTTATGGTAAAACAGGTACTGGAAAAACAGCTACAGCCAAACATGTCCTCCATAAATTCCAAATTACAGCAAAAACTCATAACAAAAAAACCGCTATCGCATACTCAAACGCTCGATTGGCTGGAAGTGAGTATAGAATCCTTGTTGATTTAGCGCAATCACTTGATCTAAAAATACCATTCACTGGTCTTCCATTAAGCGAAGTACTTAACAGAATACTTAACAAAATATCTGAAGAAAACCTTATGGTAATATTCATTATTGACGAAATTGACTATCTTACCAAACATTCATCGGACGATATACTATATTCTCTGACAAGGAGTAGCGAACATCTTAGTAATGGATTCTTATCATTAATTGGTATATCAAACGACTTGCAATTCAAAGAATTCTTAGATCCTAGAGTATTAAGCAGTTTAAGTGAAGAGGAAATAGTGTTTCCACCGTACACGGTAGAACAGCTTAGAGAAATTTTAACGGAAAGAGCAAAAAACGCTTTCATGGAAAACACAATAACAAATGGTTCAATAAATTTATGTGCCGCTTTAGCAGGAACTGAGCATGGTGATGCAAGAAGAGCTGTTGACCTGTTACGTGTTACTGGAGAAATTGCAGAAAGAGATGGAGCTAAACAAGTTGAAGAGAAACATGTTCGCTTAGCAATAAAAAAGGTTGATCAAGATAGAATGACGGAGGCTATAAGATTACTTCCACTCCATGAAAAATTGACCTTACTCAGCATTTCTCTTCTAAAGGAAATAAACTCCACCGGTGAAGTTTATTCTAAGTACCTAAACCTCTGCAAGAATGTAAGTGTAGAACCACTAACACAAAGACGTATTAGTGGTTTATTAAACGAGCTTGACCTACTAGGTTTGATATCAGCAAATATCATCAATAAAGGTAGGTATGGACGAACCAAAAAAATCTCTAGTTTAGTTCCTCATGAGACTATAACTAATATTATTTCAGAGGACTCATCACTAAGCGGCTTAACTAAAACACCCTAAACGAGGAAATTTTTCATCATAACTTCAAAATTAGATAAATTCAACACCGGGACTATGCCTGGGGTAGGATCAATACCCATAGTTTCTTGATATGCCGTTTGCGACTGCCAAGTACCAGAATTTAGAATTACAGACCCCCTGTAAGTATCAAAATCAACCACATGCAAATGACCTGCGTGAAAAACATCTGGAACCTGATCTATGACTAATCTATCCTCGATTTCAGGTGCAATTTGTGTCGTTCCGCCATAATATGGTGCTAAGTGACGAGCTCGCAATAAAACTTTCATAGCTTGAGCAGGTTTCGAAATTGAAAGACCGGACACAGTTGCAGTAACATCATTTAAACTGTTCCCATGATATGATATCATATTTACTCCATTAATAGTAAATTGACTAGGATTACCTAGGATACGAATGTTTTCTTCGGCATATAAATTACCTGCAAAATGCTTTGGTATAGGAGGTTGTGGAAGCGCCCCTCTAGTCACATCATGCTCTCCAGGTATCATAATTATCTTGATACGCTTAGGTAGCAAATGCAGATAATTATATAAAATCTCATATTGTGCAAAAACATTCCACTGTGTAGAATTTTTCTCTAAATCTGAATGAATACCGCCGCCATCAATAGAATCGCCTCCTATTATCAAACAAAGGACCCTCTTTACAATATCCAGATCACCAGATTGACCAGATAACCATAGAATAAACCTCTCAAACGACTTAGCTAAAAATTTATCTGAGCCAATATGTAAATCAGAAGTAAAAATAACATAAGCGTTCTTTTTTGAAGCACTCACAACCTTATCTGGCATGTCTGGCGGATGAATATTCTTTACTACAAACCGACCTTGTTTATTGGATATAATATCCGCTATTACTAATTGGTCTAATAATAACTCAGTAATCCTTTTCTCAACACCTACATCGATCACATAAGCAGTCATTCTACCTGTATCATCATCAATAATCACCTCGGTACCACCTTTCTTTATTTTTCTATCAACAATAAAACCAGCAATCTTCGTTGGTTTATCATTATTTGGATTAATACGTGCAATTTTTTGTATTTGAGACGAATCTTGACGTTGTTTAACAATCTTCATAAGTTTACTAAAACGACTACTGAAAAGGGCCTTGTAACCATCAATCCCTTCCATCATGTTTTCATTCAAATGTGAATCCGATATAACATTGATTTCGCAATCAACTTCTTCAATATTAGACATATCAACCATAGCGGATTTGCCTAAAAACTTCTCAATATCATTTTTAGTTATCAGTTTCACAGCTCTTACAAGATTCTTACTACTAATCATGCTCTTTACAAGTTGTACTATATCGTATTCTTGACCAATATTTTTCAACAATTCGAAAGCATCAGGTTGTATTTGGTATCCATTAGAAAGAACCTCTGAGAGCGCCTCCTGAACCTTTGACATACACTATCATCAAAAACAAACATTATAAATAAAACATTAGATGTTTGGAAGCGCAAATGATTTTATTCAAATGCAACATTATATATTCAAACTAAAAACCACAATCGGAATTAGCCTATACCAGAAAGGATTTTCTCACCTTCCTCAAGCAAAGAAACAGACTCTTTTTCAAAAGAACTTTCACAATATATTCTTGCTTTTTGTTCAGTTCCGGAAGCCCTGAATAGCAACCACGACCCATTCTTGAATATCAATCGCAAACCATCGATTTCCTGAATTTCTACTATTCTAGAGGCAAAATGCTTCGTCGCTATTTGTTTAATTCTTTCATGATTATATCCATAAACCTGTAAATTTAACTGTTGGTAAAATGTTTGAGGAACCAGATGCAAAAGTTCCTGCAGCTGCATGTTTTGTGAGGATAACATCTGTATTATTGAAGCTGCAGCATAAATACCATCCTCCCAATAACCCCAAGACCCATCTACAATTTTGCTAGGCTCAGTTGCATAAACACCATTTCTTCTTTTCAATTCTTCATACGTCTTACCTAACCGATATCTTGTCACATTACAATTGTTTTCTCGTGCCAACATTTCGACTTTACTCGAAGTGTTAATTGATATCACAACATCTCCTCTCCTTCTACTCAAAACCATTTTCAATACAATATACGATAAAACATAATCTGGAACAATATTTCCATCACTGGTAACAAGAACCAATCTATCTCCGTCACCATCATGAATTACTGCTAAATCTATATCCAATAACCTGATAAGGTCAATCACATAAACTAAATTCTCTCTATTTGGTTCAGGATTTCTACCCAAAAAAAGATGTGATATATGACTATTAAGTGATATCACATCATGACCCAATTGTTTAAGAATGATAGGGGTAACGTATGAAGTTGCACCATTCGTAGTTTCCACAAGAATCCTAAGTCTTTTGCCACTGGATTCCACTTTATTAATTAGTTTAGAGATATAATCAGTTACTGCAGTTTGATTGAAAACCATCTTACCCCCTTTACACGTTATATTTGGATTAGAAACAAGAGCCATTTCAATTTCACGTTCCTTAGCAACTTCTAACCCAACACCATTGGCATCGAAAATCTTTATGCCACAAAATTGAGGTGGATTATGAGACGCAGTTACCCAAAATCCTGCTTTGTACCTGCGATTTTGTGAAGTGAATGCTAAGACAGGAGTAGGCACTACACCAATATAATCCACATCGTTTCCAGTATAATTTAACCCTGCAG
>DATBXD010000195.1:0-6090 GCA_036514475.1 Nitrososphaerales archaeon | reverse complement strand
TGCGTGAAGCAGTTGCCAAGTTGAGGTCCAAGCCAGATTTTGAGATTTTCGTAGGCATGCTGTTTCAGGAATATGGATATCGTGTTTTGATGAACCAGATAATTAATGGCCGCTGCGTGGATCATGAGATAGATGTGATTGCTGTGAAAGGCCCAGAAGTCATGTACGTGGAAGTGAAGCACCACCGGGAGCACCATACTTTCACTGGATTGGATATTTTCCTTAGAGCAAACTCGACATTTGAGGATCTTAAGAGTGGATATGGGAAAGGAAACAACATGTTAGAGTTCACGAGGGCGATGGTGATTTGTAACACCAAGATTTCTGATCTTGCGATGCGTTATGCAAAGTGCCAAGGGATTGGATATATCGGGTGGAGGGCGCCTGAAGACAGGGGATTGGAGCAGATGATTGAGGAGAAGAAAATGTATCCTATGACCATACTGAAAGAGCTAAGCCCGACGGTGGAAGCTAAGCTTGGGGATGTAGGGATAGTTCTACTAAAGCAATTGGCTGTGAAAGATGTTAAGGCGCTCGCTAAGAGTGCGGGGTTGGAGAGGAATGTGATTTGGGAACTTGTTGCAGAGGCTAAAGAGATTTTGAGATGATTAAATGCAAAAGATGAAGGAAGAAGATGTTACAATTTCTATAGGTAGAGCAATCATAGAGGGATATCTGATGATTCCTCAAGGTGCCAAAGGAATCGTTATATTTGCTCACGGAAGTGGCAGCGGAAGGTTTAGTCCTAGAAATCAGTACGTTGCGAAGGTTCTAAATGGAGTAGGAATCGGCACGTTGCTAATTGATCTTTTAACAAGAGAAGAAGAAGAAATAGATGCTACCACTGGCAAGTTCAGGTTTGATATAGATTTGCTCGCCCTACGCCTCGAAGACGCAACGGAATGGCTAAAGAAAAACCCAGCTACTAGAAGCTTATCCCTAGGTTATTTCGGAGCGAGCACAGGTGCCGCTGCGGCTCTAATCGCGGCTACAATGTATCCTAAGGATGTTAGAACAGTAGTATCGCGTGGAGGACGTCCTGATCTTGCTATGCAACACTTACAAAAAGTGAAAGTTCCAACACTCTTCATAGTTGGAGGAAAAGACACAGTTGTGATTGAATTAAATAAGAAAGCGATGGAGCAGGTTCCTGCAGAGAAGAAACTTGAAATCATACATGATGCTACACATCTTTTTGAAGAACCAGGGAAACTAGAGAAAGTCGCTAAAATATCAGCCGACTGGTTTTTAGCGCACTTTATCTAAACAACTAATGAGTAATTAAATACAGCTTTTAAGATTGGCGGTAACACAAGAAAAGAAGCATTTTCATATATTTAGATTTTGTTGAGATAGATTGTGACTTGGGGTTTTTCGTTTGGGTTGATTATCTTGCTTGCTTTGCTTGCTTTGTAATACCAAACGCCACTATGTGTTTTCACATCAGACCAGTAAGAGGTGTACCTGTAAGAACCTGCAGTATTTAGATCTCTTAATACTTGTAACCTATACTTCCACATATCTATCTTCCATGACTTTAGCTGTTCTTTTGATAATTTTTCTCTAAATAATTCTACTCTTCGCTCATGCCTCTTAATAGCTCTAAGTATTCTATCTTCAGCATGCCTAAACTTATGACAAGCATTGCATAGATAATGTAAGTTCTCAGGAATATCTAAACCACCTTTTGATAACGGAGTGATATGGTCCCTCTCTAATCTATCTTCTGCTCCACATCGCTCACATTTCTTAGGTGCATTCACATTCAACGACTTATTCCTTAATCGCTTACGTTTAACCCGCATCTTCTCACCATCTAAAGCATTAATCATCGACTTTATTCAGAATACTGGTTACTTTGCCAAAAAGCTGGTATTCTGAAATTACATCTCCTATCGCATACTCGTAGAATAGTGTTTTTTTATCACCATTCATCTGGACAAATTCATTATATGCATGCATTATTACCTGTCCAACTTCTATTTTGCTTTGCGTTGCTCTTTCTAACGCGTCTTTTCTTTCCCACATTTTCTTCTTGTGATCGCATTTGATACCAAGAGTTTCGCAGACGTGTTCTAATCGCTTGCTTTGAAATTTCCTTCGCATTGCATATGGTAAGCTATCTACGGGATCAATTAGATCCAAATAATGTTTGGTAGGAATCTCGACATCTAGGAACTTTTTTAGTAACGGAACGTCAAACCATCTTAGATAATACCCTGTGAATAAATAATCCTTATCGATAAGAGCGTCTACTTCAGATTTGACTTTATCTAGCTTAAATTCAGACTCCTTGGAATCAGCATAAAACACTTTTTGGCTTTTATCATCTCCTATTTGAACAGAAATGATGCGTGTGCTGTTTATGAACGGGTCACCTCCTGGATTCTCAGTTTCTATATCTAAAGCAATAGAATTCAAAGTGAATCAACTCGAACGAAATTGTATTTATTATTTTCAAAGCCAGTTATGAACAATTACTTTTTAGGTTGAAGGATGCTTTTCCAACTTTCAGCTAAGATTATTATACTTGATAGTTATTTCACCATTGTATTCATTTTTTTATTAGATCAATTTTCTGTTTTTCTTTTAGGTTTAGTAGGCCACCAATTGAGTTTTTGAGCAAGTCCCATTAGAGCTGGAACTACAAAAAGTATTACTATGATACTGTCGAACAAAACTGCTGCAGATACAGCCATTCCAATTTCGGCCATTATTGGGATTCCTGTGAATATTAGTGAACCGAAAACACTCGCTAATATTAGTCCTAACCCAATTATTGTTCCCCCTGTCTTAGTTATCGCTATTTTGATAGCTTCATTATCAGATTTACCTTTCAATACTTCTTCTCTAATTCTAGTTACAAGGAATATGTCGTAATCAATTCCTACACCAAGCATAGTAACTGCTACGAATAGTGGTACGAAACTTACTATTGGAATATTTAGCGTGTAATAGAAGATGAAGTAAATGGATGCAAGTGAGACAACTACACTAGTTAGGATGGTGAATATTAAGCGAAGAGGCGTGAAAGCTGACCAAAGTTGAAGGAATAATAGAACATAGATTACTGCCACAAGAATTATTATTATTTGTGGAAAGATTATATCTAAAAGTGAGTCACTTTCATATATAGATTGTGTGAGTCCCCCATAATGTATATCAATATTTGTTGGAAGAGATAAATCATTAATATTTGATTGCACTTCTAAAATAGATGAAATAGCTTTAGAATCAAATGGTGTATCTGAGAGACCAACTGTTATTAAAACGGTTTTGTTATCTTTCCCAATAGTATCTAGTATTCCTGACATATATTGTGAACGAACTGGTTCAGGTAAATTATTGACAGTCCTATAATCAAAAACTGCTCCAAAAGGTCTTGTTGTGCTAGTTACACTTGATACTCCATCAGATTTTTCAACTGTATTTGTTATCTGCTCAATAACGTCGAATAATGTGAAATCAAACTGGTTTGATTTATCAACGATAGGTGTTGACATAGTTATTGGTATTAGCATTGGAGATATGTTGCTACTACCCATGTTTTCTACAATTTCGGTTATGCCCTGGTTGCTTGGAAAATCAGGTAATAGCTTCGAAAAATCCATTCCAGTAGGTGTAGTTTGAGCAATATAGAAAGACCCAGCACCTAATAATACAATACCGAATATTATGGGAAACTTATTTCTTAGTGTTACATCAGCAATTTTGGAAAGTATACTTGGTTTTGTTTGGGGAACGTTTTCGTTTCGTATTTTTAATGGCCAGAACAGTTTATCACCCAACAGTATCTCTAATGAAGGTACTAACGTAATAGATACTGCAAGTAAAACACCAACACCTATAGCTATTGCTATCCCAACATCACTAAACATTGGAACATTTGCAATTGCCATTACAATATATGATGCTATTACGGCAAGACCGGCTGTTAATACTGCTTGGCCCCCCCACTTTGTAGATATTCCAACACTATCCAAGTTGGATTTACCTGCTTGTCTCTCTTCTCTGGTTCTACGAAGTAAAATAACAGAGTAATCAACACCTAAACCAAGCATAAGAAGTGTTGCCAACAGTGGTGTCATAAATGATATAGAACCTTGACCAATAACAACAACTCCAAAATATATTGCGGGATAAGAAATTAGAATTGAAACTCCCGCGATCAATAATGGAAATATTGCTGCAATAGGTGAGCGAAATAATATTCCTGCGATAATAAGTGATATAATAACTCCAGCTAATATTGTAAGTCCTTCTACTTCATCAAATATCACAGCCATATCTTCAGCAAATATGGAGTTACCCGTAGCATAAACATCAGCGGAGGCATATAGATCAGAACTTTTTAGAATATTTTTAATAGTATATATTTCTGAACTGTTAAGACCCGTATTGAAACTTAAAATAGATAACATCGTATTATTATTTTGATTAACAAATTTCTCTGAAAGACTAGGTGAGAGAATTAAAGGATAATCATCAATATTATTATTTTTTATTATTTCGCTTATTGTAAAGTCAATATCATCAACATTATTGAGATTTTGTAATAATGAGAATAACTCATGTTCATTTACGGTGAATAAAGGAGATAATGAAAGTGATTGAGAAGTGGCTCTAGCAATTAATCCTGAAGTCATTGTCCATATTGAGGTATCTGAAGGAGTGTTCCCTAGGTCATAGACAGATCTAATAAATAATGGAAGATCAAATTCAGTACTTCCATTTGAAATTAAACTTGTAAAAGAACTATTTTGACTAGCTAAGCTTTTAGCAAATAGAGTTAGTGTAAGATCAGGTATTGCTTCTGAGTTTGGAGTTGGTGAAAGAGCATATAGCTCTTGAGTTAATTGTGCAGGGGATACTCCAACATATGAAGTGATAATATCAGGAATCTGACTTGCAAACATGTTCAATGCTAAAATAGTAATGCTGTTTTCGTCATTCCAAGTTGTAACGTTCAAACCATATGATACAGATGACATAAGTTGGTTTAAAGTAATATCAATTGCATCATTTTCTAAAAATATAGGTATACTTTGACTTACCGCAAATTGAGTTCGTTCAAGAGGGTCAGTTATTGATGAATTTGAAAAACTTTGTATCCAAGAATTTAGAAATATTGAGTAATAACCATTAGATAACGTATTTCCTTCAAAATAAGAAGTTGTTTCTAGAACTGTTTGATTTGCCTGCTGATTAATAGTTTCAATATCAAACTCCCCTTGAGAGTAAATACTTAGCCAAGTAGAAGTGTATAGCAAAGGGATTCCGTATACAATCTGAGCTGTTTCATTAATTCCATTCTTTAAACCAAAAAGTCCCATATGCATTGCAGTAAGATTATTCTTTAAATCATACAATCCTTTATTCATTAATTTGATATTCGAACTAAAATTCTGTGTTTGAGATATCAAGCTAGGTGTAAATGAGCGAACTAGATCTGATTCCAGAGAGTATATACTTGACATTCCCTTAAAATTCTTAATTGATTCATCTGAATTAATTGTATCTTCAAGAGAAAATATACTCTTTCTAATATCATTTGAATAAATTTCATTATTTCTTATCACTAATATTATGCTGTCTCCACCACTAGTTCCCCCTTCAGTTATTGGTGAAGAAAATTGTGAATTAATAATTGCCTGTGCTTTTTTGGATTCAGAATCATCAGGTGATGAAACGGCGCTATCGGTGAGATTATAGGTAGTAGCATTAAAGAAATTTGGAATAAATGCAATTGACCCAATAATTATCACTATCCAAATAATAATAATAAATAAATAAAATCTTCTTGTAATAGAATTTAATACATCAAATCTGGATTTAGACAAATTTGAATTACCTTTTTCAGTTTTACCATTTCGTTTCATAGTTCAAACCTAGCTCTTCGAAGACATAGGCTTTTTACATATACCATTTGAACATAACGGTTATCTTAATCATGATGGAATTATTGTTGAAATCAGTATATGGGAATGTGCTTAGATGGGATTGTGTTCTCACCTGCCTCATCACATGTTCTTGGTTATTTTCATCCTTTGCTAATCGATTTGATGATGGTTCTGCCAAAGACTGCCTTTA
>DATBXD010000194.1:0-3089 GCA_036514475.1 Nitrososphaerales archaeon | reverse complement strand
CGGGAGAAAGGCATGCTTCCTTTTAACCACAAACGTAAGCGTACCTGAACAAGCCCGCCTACAAACGATGATACATCAACATATAACCAAAGACCAACAAACTAGCCCAGAAACCAGCAGAACGAATTATGTCCCACAGCCGCATTTGTAGATATGTTTTTATTCATGAACGATATCTATCTTGGGTAGCGATAGAGGCGTGTTTAGAAATTGCCTTTAGAACTTTTCAATCCCAGCAATTCTTTGGCAGCTGACCTTAGCTTTATCAGAAGCTAACAGGTGAAACTGTAAATGATAGAAGGTCCAGATGAAAAAGGTAATTGCTGGCCGGTATGCGTCTTCTTCAAGTGCGGAGACCGCCACATAAGACTCCAAGGAGAAGCTGTGAAATGCGCCTGGCTAAACGACGACTGTATGGGAAGCTCTTGCTCATTCGCCCTCTGCATTAGGGGAAAGATGATGTCTGGAAACAGATGCGGCTTCACAGTTAGAAGATTAACCGTTGAACCAGCTAAACCCGAAGAAATAAAACTAGATCCTAAACTTAAAGGCAAGTTATCAAAACGTATAAAGGACTTAGATGAACTAATCTAGACAAGATTCTAGACGTAAATCAATAGTTAAGAAAAATCAAATCATTACTAGAAATAATAAAGTCGAAAAAAGTATTGGACGTGTGTCGGCCGTCTAGGGCGGTGCTACGCTTTGCCGTGTCACGTATCAACACCGTAACCCTCTTCCTGTTTTAGGCGAGATTTCGCTAAGCGGCCTACCCGAGCCTCTTGCAGACTTCATCGGCTACTGTTTGGCCTTGCTCCACGGAGGTCAGTCGTTTCATCCCGTCCCAGAAATCTCCGGGAAACCCCATCACTGTACACTCTGGTTTGGGTTCGTTTCTGTTCTGTTGCCAGTGGTCTCCCACTGCGCCTCTTGGCGCTTCGTTTCTGCTTGGAGAGAGGAGTTTCCTCAGGCATGCTCCCGAGACTCGCTCACCGACTCGCGTCCGACAGATTTCAAAATGCTCTTCAATAAAACTCTTTGGCACAACAAAGGAGATTTCAAAGACTATCTTTCAAACTTAAGGTGAGTTAGATTCCAAAGATACTTAAACCAAAACATTGATTGTAAGCTGAAGAACGTGTCGCTAGATGACTAGACTAGGTTTAACAGGCCGGTTCCTCTTTGGATTACTCCGAATACAGCGAACACCTGCTACAATCGCTCCTGCTCTATCAGGATACTACATCGCAGGAAGTAGCGATTTGATGCATCTCGCGCTACTAGCTTTGACTGTTCTCTTCCTTCATATCTCCGGCAGCGTAATCAATGACATCGCCGATTTCAACACCGACAAGATCAACCATCCGGACAGACTTATCGTGTCTGGAGTTATCACGAAAAGACAAGCTACAATACTCTCTCTAGCTCTCATTTCATTCGCCCTCCTATTTGCAGTAATGATAGATTGGCTCTTCTTCGTTCTAGTAGCGACCATCGGTTTGATTCTTGAACTTTCATATAGCTTCGGAGTTACTCTAAAAGACAAGCCAATCGGCTCCGCTCTATACCTAAGTCTTGGAACAGCAACCATACCTTTCCTTGGAGGGTTCATAATAAGTAGAAACCTAAACTTAACAGCAGTACTCCTCGCTTTATTCCTAGCGATATTCACATCGTCTTCAATAGTAGGTTCGTTGAAAGATGTCTACGGTGATAATCAGGCAAATAAGAGAACAATAGCCGTTGCTCTTGGGGAGGCAAGAGCTAGGCAGTTTATCCATAGAGCTGTTTTGATACCTATATTCCTTTACCCATTCATCTGGAAATTGTTTGGATTTTCTCAAACATATCTAATATATGCCTCAATTCCAATTGCGATTCGTCTCTTGATTAGCTACATCATATTGAAGCCAAAGCCGCTTGAGAGAATCCATCGAAGTAAGTTAGATGAGCCACGCATTCTTAACAGGATATTAATCGTTGTGGAGTTTCTAATACTGGCACTAGCAAAACCGGGAAGCGGACTTCCTTGGCTGTACCCAGTTTAAGGAAAGTAATCTAATTCTATTTGCCGGATTTGTTCAGGTGTTTCAGCTAGCCTGTAATCTTCTAGCAGATTACTGTTTAGTGTTAGAAATGTCTGGCCCCACTTTAAAATAGTAAGAAGTTTCTTTGCATGCTCAACATACCCGGAAATATAAAGCGCCGCTGAAACAGCTTCAAGAGAGCTAAGCATAAACTTCTTACCATAGTTGATTGGATTAGCAGCCAGTAGAGTTGGAAGTTTTCTCCCAACACCTTTCATTCTTTGCCCAAAAACCTGGTCCGTACTCTTCCACGAGCAGTCTATAATCACAAGACCGTTTGCAAGATACATCTTGTCTTCCGGAGAGAATGTTCTCGAGTATGGATTCAAAACAAGTGACTCATTAGGTATCTTTCCAATACTGTACAGTCGAGTTGCGAGCCCCATTCTGCAAAGCTTCTCCGATGAGCATTTCCTTGGGTCGTCTTGACCAAACTGCACAACAAAGATTCTAACCTCCAATTCCACAACCTTTCAAACAATCAATCATCATACCTAAAAATTCGCTCCCCCAAAACCATGATTTACCATATGGTTATTTGTACCAGTCAAGACTACTAGAAATATATCTCAGCATTGACTCAAAGAACCTCCTCGAATCATCGTTTATACTAGTCTCACCAAGGTATTTCTGAGCCTCATCTATATGAAACCTAGTTCTCTCTTTAGCTTTGTCAAGAGCTCCGCAATCTGATACTCTCGTGCGTATTGTCTCAAGTTCATTCGATGAAATCTCCCCTTTAATCCTAACTCTATTGAAGAGTTTAACAAGATCCTCACCAGCCATGTTCATCGCTAGAATAATATGCATCGGCTTCTTTCCTCTTATCAAGTCTCCACCAGGGTCTCTGCCGTACTGCTCTTTAGACGCGAACAAGTCAATAATATCATCTTGAATATCAAAAGCAAACCCAATGTTTTGAGCCGCGCTATCAAGGATTGGCAAATCTTTTACAGGAGCATCTCCAAGAATAGATCCTATCAAAACAGTTGTTCTAAATAG
>DATBXD010000193.1:0-2521 GCA_036514475.1 Nitrososphaerales archaeon | reverse complement strand
ATGTTCTCATTCAACTCTCCTTTTGGCGCCTGCCCCGCATGTCATGGCCTAGGAGAGATCACAAAGATATCAGAAGAACTTGTTATTCCAGATAAAAGCAAATCCATTATGGATGGAGCTCTTGCTGTTTATGGAAAAATTGACCTTACTTGGAGAGCTCAACAGCTAGCTACAGTTGGCAAGAGCAATGGATTTGATATTTTTACTCCAATAAACAAGTTCACAACAAACCAGCTTAGTGTGCTCCTGTATGGGAATACAGATCCTGTTGAGGGCAGATGGTCAAACGGTGCAAACATGTGGATGAAACGAGGCTGGGAAGGCGTAATACCTCAAACGATGAGACTTTATCGTCAAACGGAAAGCGAATGGAGAAAAGAGGATATAGAGAAATTTATGAAATCTTCACTTTGCACTGAATGTGAAGGAAAGAAGCTAAAACCAGTTGTTCTCGCAGTCAAAATCCTTGATAAAAGCATCATCGATGTCACAGACCTTTCAATCGAGCAAGCTGTAGAGTTCTTCTTTAAGCTTCCTGCGCAACTTAACGACAAGGAACTGTTCATTGCAAAACAGGTGCTAAAGGAAATTAACGAGCGCCTAGGGTTTCTTAAGAATGTGGGGCTAGGATACATCACTCTTTCAAGAGGTGCTAAAACACTTTCGGGAGGAGAATCTCAACGAATCCGTCTAGCCACGCAGATCGGCAGTAACTTGATGGGTGTTCTCTACATATTAGATGAACCAAGCATAGGTTTACACCAAATTGATAACGTCAAGCTGATAAACACGCTTCATAATCTGCGAGACCTTGGAAATACACTGATTGTCGTAGAGCACGACGAAGAAACAATTCGAAACGCGGATCATATTGTAGATATGGGTCCAGGGGCAGGCGCACACGGAGGCCACGTAGTGTCTGAAGGAGCACCTGAAGACATTATGAAATGTGAAAAGAGCCTTACAGGTAAATATCTTTCAGGAGAATTGAAAATCGAAACTCCAAAAGAAAGAAGAACCCCAATAAACTATATCACGGTAAAAGGAGCTCAAGAGAACAATCTAAAGAACCTGCTCGTGAAACTACCTTTGGGTGTACTATGTGGGATAACAGGTGTATCAGGTTCAGGCAAAAGCACGTTAATGAATCAAACCATAATGCCGATATTAAGGCAAAAATTTGGTGAACAAGTTGATAAAATTGGAAAGTACGAGTCAATAGAGATTCCAATAATTGTTAGGAACGTTATTGTAATAGATCAAGATCCGATTGGCAGAACCCCAAGAAGTAACCCTGCAACATATACAAAGATTTTTGATGAAATAAGAAAGATATTTGCCTCAACTAAGGAGGCAAGAGCACGCGGATATACTGAGGGGCGGTTTTCATTTAATGTTAAGGGTGGGAGATGTGAAACATGTCAAGGAGACGGAGTATTACGAATTGAGATGAACTTTCTACCCGATGTTTATGTGCAGTGCAGCGAATGCGAAGGAAAACGCTACAATAAGGAGACACTCAACGTTCTTCATAAGGGAAAGAATATCTCAGAAGTACTTAACATGGATGTTGAACAAGCCCTTAAATTCTTTGAGAATGTACCTGTTTTATCCCGCAAACTTCAAACTATGCTTGATGTTGGACTTGGGTATATCAAGCTCGGGCAGAGTTCAACTACTCTTTCAGGAGGAGAAAGTCAACGTATCAAGATAACTCGAGAGCTTAGCAAGAACAAACAAGGCCATGTGGTTTATCTTTTAGATGAGCCGACAACTGGACTTCACTTTGATGATACGAAACGATTGATTAAGGTTCTATACCGTCTGGTTGGAAAAGGAAACACAGTTTATGTTATTGAACATAATTTAGATGTGATTAAGAGCTGTGATTACATCATTGACCTCGGTCCTGAAGGCGGAGAGGCCGGGGGAGAGGTCATAGCGCAAGGCACACCGGAAGAAGTTGCACAGAACTTCCAATCATACACCGGTACTTTTCTAAGAAAAATCCTAGCTAAGAACTGAAAAGTGTCTATATGATTCAAGTCAATACTCTCATTGAATTAAAAAGGCTTGATTTGCCTATTGATCCTGGAGTTTATCTTTTTAAGGATGAAAAGGGCGATATTCTATATGTTGGTAAAGCTAAGAACCTACGATCACGCGTTCGAAACTACACAACATCTAATCAACCTGCAAAGACTATTCAGCTCGTGTCCAAGATTCGAAGTGTTGACTGGATTGTTGTAAATAACGAAGTTGAAGCCCTGCTTTTGGAGAACAAACTCATTAAGCAGCACGTGCCAAAATACAATATTAATCTTAAGGACTCCAAAACCTTTGCATACATTGCTCTTACAAGAGAACGTTTTCCAAGAGTATTAACTTCTCGTAAAGTTTCACCTAGATTGGAGTCTTTTGGACCGTATACTGACGGATACATGCGCCAAGACCTTATGCGTCTAGTAATGAAAGTATTCAAGATACGGATCTGCAAAAAACTTCCAAAACGAGCTTGCTT
>DATBXD010000192.1:0-4819 GCA_036514475.1 Nitrososphaerales archaeon | reverse complement strand
AAATAATCAAATTACTTGATTCATATTTATTTTGAAGTTCTTTTAAAATTGGTAATTGTTCAGCGCAAGTTATGCACCAAGTGGCCATGAATTCCATTACAACTACTTTACCATTGAAATTGCTCAAGTATATTTTATTTCCATTAATATCTTCTAATGGTATATTTTTGAAATCAGTACTTATTGCCTCAACTGAATTTATTGGTGTTTGATTATTTGGAGATTGAACATAGAACGTTAATGCTGCGAAGGTAATGATTAATATTGATAGCAGTAGTAAAGTTTGAAATATTGTTTTATTCTTTATCATACCCATATTATTTCAATCTCATCTTTTTTTCCTGTAATCAAATTATCAAATTGCGTTCGAATTAAGTATTACTATTGTCAATTGATTAAATAATTAATGTAAAATATATTTATCGTCAATGATTAAAAAACAAAATAAATTATTGGTTCAAGGTATATTATCTAATCTTAATTCTTGCCGTATAAGATATGATGCGTCCGCATGAATTATTCCAAATAAATAAATAACATAACAAATACGGGTATATACTAAATTGAACAAAAAACTAACCGCGTTTCTACTAATCGCTATAACCTTAAACATTATTGGGCTTTACGCTGCGCTAGTATGGGCACCTGTTGAATTAACTTTGGGTGAAAGCTACAGAACATTTTATCTTCATGTTCCTGCAGCCTGGGTTTGCTACCTATCATTTGGCATTTCGTTAATTGCAAGTATACTATTTCTAAAGACACGGAATGAAAAATACGATATTCTAGCAGATACCACAGCATTCTTAGGTGTTGTTTACGCGAGTTTAACTTTGGTTCTTGGCTCTATATGGGCAAATGTTGCTTGGGGGACCTACTGGAACTGGGATCCTCGTGAAACAACTACATTGATTTTATGGATCTCCTATGCAGGATACCTTGCTTTAAGAGCTTCAATAGAAAATATTGAAAAGCGCGCAGTGTTACCTGCTATATATAATATATTTGCATTCGCAACTGTTCCGCTTAGCTATATCTCAATTTCATTTTGGAAAACTCTTCACCCAATGATTGTTTCAAGTTCTGGTTTAACTATAACTACCAACATGATAATTACTCTCCTACTGAATCTGGTTGCGTCATCACTTGTCTTTCTGTTCTTTTTGAATCTACTATATCGTATTAGAAGATATGAAAGAGTTATAGAAGAAAGTGAAGATGTTTCTTGGAGGTGAAAGAATGCAAATAGATGTGTTAATTGCTTCAGTAGCATATTGGATAATAATAGGTGTTGTATTATTAGTATTGAGTACAAGAGTATCCAGAATAGGCAAAAAAATAAAAGATATTGAGAGTAAGTTAAAGAAGGAGTAATAGTGAAATCTATTCTCCAGCTATAATTGAGACTTGAGAAAAAAGATGATAATGAATGTATGATTATGCTGTAGAGTGTAAAGATGTTTCTAAACAATATGGCCCCCTCAGAGCTTTACGAGGGGTAACGATCAATATTGAAATTGGGGATATAGTTGCTGTATCTGGGCATAATGGAGCTGGAAAGTCTACATTTCTAAAAATAGTGGGTACGCATATATCATCTTCATCAGGAAATGTAAAAGTTTTAGGGAATGACACTACTAAAGATAGAGCCAAAGTTAGGCGCGACATAGGATTTCTAGGTCATACAAGCTTTATGTATGATGAGTTAACTGTTGAAGAGAATCTACGGTTCTACGGTGTTATGTTTTCTATTAACCGCCCAACTTTAGATAAACGAATAAAAGAAGTCATTGAATATGTCAATCTAGAAAGATACAGGCACACAGCAGCTAAGAAACTTTCACATGGTCTTAGAAAAAGAGCGGATATTGCGAGAGTTTTTACTCATTCACCTAAAGTGTTAATACTTGATGAGCCTTTTTCAGGTTTAGATGAGAAGTCAATTAAGCTTTTAATTGATGGATTTAGGAGTCAAATTGGAAAAATCACTATGCTAATATCTTCACATTCATTTGAAATGATGAATAGTGTCTTTAACAGAACGTTGATGTTTAGCGAAGGAAAAATTCTGAAGAATGATAGAGTGACTTGATTGGGCATTATTCTTGACTCGTTTAACATAGCTTATCGCGATATTCTCATAGAGTCAAGAAGAGCTTACGAGATTGTTTCAACAATATTCTTTGCTGTTAGTGCGGTAATATTAATCAGCGTAGCTTGGGGTACACCAATATCAATTACAGTTGAAGAGGGAACAGCATCTCTTTGGATAATTATCTTCTTCACAAGTATTTTATCTTTCACTACTTCATTTGCCCGTGAAATAGATAGAGGAACTATTGGCGGCTTAAGAACACTTCCCTGCTCACCTCTTGCGATACTGTTTGGTAAAGTAATGTATTCAACAGCAATTATGCTTATTGTGCTGGCAGTATTGTTGCCGTTATCTATAGTTTTCTTGAATATTCAACTGTCGATAAACTTCTTTGATCTGTTGCTAATTCTAGTTGTTGGAATTGTGGATCTGTCTTTTGCAGGTTCGTTCGTTTCAAGTATAACTATGTATTCTGAAGGAAAAACGCTTCTGTTACCTTTTCTATTATTTCCTTTGTGTTTACCTGTTTTTGTACCGGCAATTTTATCAACTGAAAAAGTTTTGAATGGGTTGAGCTATGTAGAATATTCAGGTGAATTAAGGCTCTTGGGAGCTTTTTTTGTTCTGGTGCTCATAATCTCTATTTTCGCGTTTGAAACTATACTAGAGGAATAGATATTACAGTAAGTTCTTAATTGAATTTACCGACAAATAAGATTCTTTTCTACTAATCTTGAATTCAGCTTTATTAGAGTCAGAATATAATCTTAAATTATGATTTATCTTTTAAAGGTAAATCCGAATAAGGAGTTAAGAGTTAGAATGAATACCATTGCCAGAATCTAGTGATTAAGATACTATTGCTATCTATTTTCGCCTAGATAAGCGTTTTCAAATAGTTGCTGGCTCGGAGGGTTTAACCCCTAGGTAGGTCTGCAAAACGGATTTCTGTTTATTCTATTGTCAAGTATCATTTGGTTTTTGGTACCTTATCATTTTAATGAGGTGTAATTCTCATCCTCATGGCGTCAAACTTTTAAAAAGTTAAAGTGTTATTCGCAGTGTTTTGTTTGCAGTGTTCTTAGTCGATGTTTCTAATAGTTAGTTGCGTATGAACATAAATATCTCAATGTATTTTGGGGTTTGTCGGACTTTACTTTTTTCACCAACTTTACGTGTTACAACAACTTTCTTTCGGTTGAAGATAGGTTTTTATAGAGTACACCTACATATAGATTTATGAATCATATATTCAAAGGCAAATCAAACGCTTTAATAGCGTTACTGACTATAGGTGTGGTTCTACTAGCCTACACTGTTGTGCCTGCAGTGACGGCGGCTAGTACGACACAGCCAAGAGGACAGATGGCCTACAAGTTCAACATAATAGGCGTTCCGCGTGACAGTGCATCACCTGGAGCAGAGGATGGAAATGGACGCAGAATATTCATCCCTCTGACCACTTCATTTTACAAAGATCCTTGCGATACCACCGGTGGACAAAATAACCCCGATGCTACATCCGATCCTGTATTGGCACCCACCAATGGAGTGAAGATCAAGGTTTCCGAAGGACTGTTCGACATAGTTGACGGTGACGCAGTAGCTGATAAGGAAGCTTCATTCACAATGCCCGCAGCTCAATATGATGTCTACATTGCAGCAAAAGGAAAGCCCGGAGGATGCCTTGACCTAGAAGCTTACACCACACTAGATACAACACTAATATTTGTCGGAAGCGTAGATATCGACAGAAAAACTGGAAAACCTCAATGGCAAAACATCAAAAATCTTCTATACGGCCCAGGCGGTGAAATATTCTTCGCAGACCCCTACCAAGACTACTTCTGGCAGCTCTACAACAATGGACTGCGAAACATGGAAGTAAGGTTCTACAAAGTCTCTTCGTAAGTAGATAAACAGATAATCTAAACTGGGGGTAAATCCCCATCCTCTCTTTTTTCCAAGCATAAATATCTGCGACTGTATTGAATTTATTCTAATTGTAATCCAACGGCGGAACTATAGGTTGAAATACCTTCAGAATCAGTGGAGAAACTGCTTGAACCTAAGTAAACCTCAAACTAATTATAAAAGAAGCATATATGTTGGATTATGGGTTTAGAAATTGTCAATAAGCCTCACGGCTCTATTCATCCTTTAGAATAATTATCTTTTCGATAATTAAGGTATGTTTTGAGGAGTCTATCCTATTAGCCAGGACTATTTTTGAGTCTTCGATTGACCAATAAAGGAGTTATTCGTATAATTCTGTAAATGATCCGGAGGGATTAACCCCTAGCTGGGTCGTCAATTAGGGTTTTTCGATTGTCGATTCATTCTAAGGAGAAACACGGCAAAGATGGCTACGATGACAATTACACCAATTGCACAAGCATTGATTTACGGCTTGTTAGTTATGAAGATGCTAATGGAGGGTGCAGTCATATTGTAATAATGGCTTAATCTAAAAGATGCATAACCGTCTATGCGGTATATTTTTCCGGGGAAAAAACTTTGGATGGTTGCCCAAGCATAAGACTCCCCTTTCCAAGAGTAGTCAATGGTATTGCCTTTTATGACTGCTTTTCCCCAGATTCCTTGCCCATTACTCGCTGGAAATGAATTATACATCGCCAGACCGATGGTACAGCAAACAAGATTGTGACTTTCGTTATACACACGTAATGTAAATCCGTGAAATTCAACAGTTGTATTTACATG
>DATBXD010000191.1:0-3686 GCA_036514475.1 Nitrososphaerales archaeon | reverse complement strand
CGATTCGGTTTAGGATTTTTCTTGGGAAGTCGTCGAGTCAATTAACAGACTCATTTGCCTCATCTGATTCTTTGTTGGATTAATTTTTTGCATCAATTCTTCTTCTTCAACTATATGCTTCTGAAGCATTGTGAGGAGCTCCTTAAAGACGCTAATTGATTTATCATATTCTCTTATCCGATAAAAGGTATCAAATTTACGAAGTATCAAATTGTGATCATCGGTTAATTTTGAAATTGAAAGAAATAATGACTTGTTTGTCTCAGCTAGCACAGGCCAGACAGATTCTTCAATTCTGAAGTGATTCGGAAGATTATCTCGAAGTAGCTCTTTGAAGAGTGAAAGTTCTTTGATATACTGATCCTGTGGAATACTTGATTCGTCAGTCGCAATTTCTAATAGTAATTTTTCAAGGAAATTAATTTTTCCCCAAAATATTTTATGAAAATCTGATGAGGAGGAAAATTCATAACTCATAATACCTTTATCCCAAAATTAGTACTTATACTTTCTTCTATTCGCAGTAGATGGGAATGTGCTTAGATGGGATTGTGTTCTCACTCGCCTTCTCATGGGCTCTGGATCATATTCATCCTTTGCCAATTGATTTGATGATGGTTCTGCCAAAGACTGCCTTTAGCACTTGAACTGTGATGATTGGATTCTTAAGGTGTTTGTATATGCTTCTAGCGAGTGTCAGGTTCGCTAGGAGCCAAGCGTTGTAGAGGATCATCGCGTAGTAGAAGTATAGCAGTCTCAGCGAATGATTCCTGCTTGTGGTTCTAGCTCTGAACTGCTCTATTGCGTTGTAACCTGTTTCGATGCCCCAGCGGAGCCTATAGTCCTTAGAGAGCCTGCTGATGTTCCAGAGAATCTTTCCGATATGAATGTTCGTTGCGAACGGAGTATACCTCTTCAACGGGTCATTCTCCTTCTCGCACCCCCTCTTTGGAAGAATGACGAGGGTAAACGATGCCTCCTCCTTTTCAGCCCGGCAGCCACGTATAGCATGATTAGAAACCGGCTTCCTGGTTCCCTGAGCGTACTCCGTGAGCGCCTGCTTCACACCCTTCGTGAGCCTGCAAGGCATTAAGAAGATCTGACGCAGCTTCTTCAACCCGTTTATCACTGCGCAGGAGAAGAACTCCCGGTCAAGAAGGAGAAGTGAAATATCAATCTCCTCCAGCTTCGCATTCGTCAGAAGCCTGCTGATCAGCTCCGTGTTCTCATCGAACAGTCTGACGTGCTCGCAGGCTACCTGTGCTCTCCGGCCCTCCTCCACGCACTGAAGTGTGGCGTATGTCTCGTAGATCGTTGTGCCTCTCTCGTACTTTCCTCTTGTCAGATGACCCCTGTCTGTAGTGGAGTCATAGCGAGGTATCTTGTGCTTGTCTAGCCCTGCTGTGACAGGGGTTGCGAAGACGCCGAAAGGCTTGACTCGGTCGAGGGTTGACTGAAGGGCATCGTTGAGCATAATCGTCATCTTGCTCTCCTTAACCTTCTCCACTGCATCCCTGATCCATGAGCCGGATGGAACATCCAAGGACGATGCTTCCATTGCCAGTCTTCTCATTCCAGACTCTGCATATCCGTTCGATATGGAGAGAGCCATCAGAGCATGGTGGAGATCATTCTCACCAAGCCTCGCATTGTACCTGTGAGAAACAGGTATTGACACCTCAGTGCACATAATTTGAGTAACCTTATCAAAGGCCTCCTTTGACGCACCGTACTTGTGCGCCATCCGTAAGGATGAATTGTTAAGAATCATGCTTGAAGGGTAGCGCACCCCCTTCAAGCAACCCAACCTCAAACAAAATGAGCTAGATACTCAAACACAATCCCATCTAAGCACATTCCCATCTACTGATTCGGAATAGGTTTCATAAAAAACAGGAAAATAGAGGGGTTATCAGGATCTAATGTAGATTGTTCTTCGTCTACTTTTGATGGGAAGCTATCTATCGTTATTATATATGAAATAATCAGATCTAGCAATTACATCCATTAGAGTACTAGACTCTTCACCCACTCAACCAACATTCTGCGATATTTACTATTTCATTGGACTGTGAAAATACACTTTGGGATAGATATCGGAAAAATACCTTATTTCAATCACCGCTGAATCTATTTCAGGAACTTCGTTCACCTTTTATAAACACAGAATAGTCTTTTTCAAATCATTAAACATTTTATTGATATCTTTTTTTTTACCTGCTTCTTCGCTGCAGCATTCAAATGGCTATAACAAATAAGTCATTTTCTCGTGCGAAAATGATTTAAATGAATAAAATTTCCACCAAAGATCCAATCAGAAGAAGAACAAAAATTATAGCCGCTACTACTCCCGTACGAACAGCCTCAACTCTAAACCGGCGTCTAACCAGTCCGAGTAATAGAAAGATTCCCTGAGTCATCGCTGCTGAATATGCAAAGAACTCTAGCCATGAAAATGGGAAAATGAGCAATACTGGAAAGACGAACAACCCAGAAACACCTGCTGATGCTGCCTGAGCAGATATTACCAACCCCGTATTGAATAAAGCGTAGGCAGCAATAGGAATACCAATTACAGGAATCATCATTAGATACGCAATTCTAAGATTATTTATCAGAATAGTTAGCGCAGAAATCTGAGGCAATTGACTCTTCCAAACATCAACTAGGTTTGATCCAGCTTCTTTGGATAAGCTAATAGAAGCACCGATTGCAATCAAGCCTAGTGTAAGAATCAGAAATATTTTAAACAGTGAAATCCAATCGCGCCACTTCAACCTCCTTATCGTCCCGTATACAGCCCCAGACGAATATAATGACGCTACCTCAACATCTTCACCGTCTAATTTCTTCGGTGATTCCCCGACCTTAGTCACAAGCAATGAAGGGACCTCCTGCTTGTTCTCCAATAGATTAATACTGCCTCCGCAATTATGGCAAAAACTACCGACTGATATTGGAATCTTAGCGCCGCAGTTACTGTAATACATTAACGTTGAGATAAATTTAACTATAAATTATACTTTGCAGAATATCAAAATGAACCTCGTCAAGATTAGGATTATCAATTGTAAGTACTGTGCCCTAGTCGTCTGTGAACTATAGGTCATTCCAAAATATTGATAATTACCTAATACAATTAATTTTCTTGCCCAATTAAGATTCTAAATTCTTAGGATTACTATCTAGAATAAGATATTGTAAGACGATTTTCCAATATTCACCATTTTCCAGTTGAGCCACCTCCGCCTGAGCCTCCACCTCTGCCACTTCTGCTTCCAACAACTGGTAGAGCAAACCCTAGCAAGGCAAGTATTATTACTAACCACAATGGAAGACCGTAAAAGTCCATATCCCACCAATATCGGTCAATGTTTTGAGACGAATCTAACTCATAATAGTAGTATCCTCGAATCGGAAAAGAATCAGCTTGACTGTTTGTTGGGATTTCCTCTCCTAGCGCGACAACAGTATCGTAGACCGCCTCGCCAAAGTTTCCTTGTTTTAGCTGCGGAATCAGGTACTGTTGAGCAATATTGTTTGACTCGATGTCAGTGATATCACCCTCCAGGCCATAGCCAACCTCTATGCGCCACTTCTGTTCTTCAACGGCTATGATAATGAGAACACCATTATCCCTACCCTTCTTTCCTATTCCCACCTGTGTACCGTCGAAGGTTTCCAAA
>DATBXD010000190.1:0-11617 GCA_036514475.1 Nitrososphaerales archaeon | reverse complement strand
CCGTCCGTATTCACCAAATACTCGTCGATCAAGTCATCGCTCAACCTATGCCAATCCATAATCATCAAGCGCACCCCTTCAGACTTCGCCACCTTAAGAAACTCCTTAACATCTCCACTATCTCTATTCCAAACCACGCGTATATTCAATATAGATTCCACATGCCCAAAGAAGACACTGAACCCCAATCCCCTGATGTAGCCAACAGCCTGATCAGGCTTCAGCCCAACAAGCTCCATACCAACAGGGTAAACATCACTCATAATTACCCTTTACCAAAGCTACATACTGTAAATCAGCGGAAAGACTAAATACCTATTAAAATCGCAATATTGAACGTGGTCTTATGAGCAAGGAAGAAAGCGGTCAAGTAGACGTTGAATTCGAATGTGTGCGATGCGGAACTAAAGTGACGGCTGGACAGTTAGCTCAACTACCTGAAATAAAATGCATTTGCGGCTATCGGATACTTAAGAAGACAAGATCCTCAGTTGTAAAACAGGTTAAAGCCGAATAACCCACATACATTATTAATAACATAAATAACAATACTCATCTTCATAGTATATCCCTAAAATATAATGCCATATATTTGAAAACTCCAAACTCCTATTTCCTTTCCACCAAAGAAAGATTCTCTGTTATCTCCTTAGCTTTACTTATTATGCTGTTCACATCCATCTTACGCTCCACATAATCTATTCTCTGAAGTATTATCGCGTCTTCAGTGGCTATAACTATGAATTTATTTCCTGGTTTTAACCCCATTTTATCTCGAAAATCTTTAGGTATCACAATTTGACCCTTATCCGAAAGCTTTGTTGTCTCAACTAATGTATCAATCACTCGACTAACCTTTCCTGTACTACATGATTTAATATCCATCTTATTATTAATATTCCTACAAAATTGTTTTAATTTCAACTTAATTTAACGATTAAATAATATTCCTCCGATAATAATGTGACTAAAATATGAATAAAGGAGATAGAGTTTATTCTTGCAAAAAAGAAATATAACTCATTAACACGGATATCTAGATATTATAAGTTGGTACTTGTTGAATACGTTGTATTTCAATAATCTTGAACTAGGTTATTAGCTATGTTAGTCTTACGAGTAGCTATTAGCATCATTATGTTAGTCTACACCTCTTATTTTGACTTACGGAGTAGAGAGGTTGACGATAAGCCATGGATTGTTTTCTCGTTAATCGGAATTTCCATTTCACTGTATGAACTTATTTTTGAAGGAATTACTTCAGACCTGATAAATATCCCTCTATCGGTCCTGATAACTACTGTAATTTCATTTGGACTTTACTACTTGGGGTTTTACGGCGGAGCTGATGCTAAAGCTCTATTCACGTTGTCGCTAGTATTACCCTTGTATCAACCTGTTGAATACATGCATCAATTCGCTCCTATTATGGTCTTCACTAATTCCTTAATTTTGGTTCTAATACTGCCCGTATATTACTTTGCTAAGAACGTTTACGCTTTAGCAAATGGTGAGCACTTATTCTTAGGGTTTGAAAGTGAGGCGACTTGGAGAAAAGCAGCTGTAATGTTCATGGGGTGTCGACTGAAGAAGGTGGATATTGACGGATTCTACTTCTCATTGGAGAGAACAGTCGACGGGGTTAGAAGATTTGACTTGTCATTTTCCAAGACGGGTGACGAGTTTCTAAACGCGAGGGATGTATGGGGTACCCCTGGGATACCGTTGCTATTGTTTATGACATTGGGGTTGATTACCTTATTGCTATTCGGAGACTTAACGGTGCAAATCATAAAATTACTATTCGCGCTAATTATTAGATGATTCGTGACGAATCTAGATTAGTTCCACTGTTTTCGATTAACCAACGTTTTTTCTAATCTTGCTAGTGCATTGACAAATTAACTTCGATAAAAACGTCTTCGGGTACTCTGAGCCTCATAAGCTGCCTCATTGTCCTATCGTCCGCATCCAGATCAATAAGCCGACGATGAACGCGCATCTCCCAATGGTCATAAGTATTAGTCCCCTGACCAGATGGAGCTTTACGTGTTGATATGTTAAGCTTCTTTGTTGGTAAGGGTTGAGGTCCTTTAACTTTAACACCTGTTTTCTCAGTTATTGTTTTTATGCTGTCACACACTTGTGTTAGGTTCCCTAGATTCGTGCTTGTAAGTTTAATTCGAGCTAACTGTGGCATTTCAGAATCGCATCAGCGATTAATTTGGCTATTATTTAGGCTTTCAATCATTCTCAAATTCATAATCGTTGACCATCATGTAAAAATAATTCACTAAGAATCCTTAAAAGTCAGATTCAATTTTTCCAAAAACAAATTGTTTGAAGCAGGGATATCTTTGCACATAGCTGGAAGTGGTCGACTTATCATTAAATCGAAGGTTGATCTTAAACCAGGCGTAATCCTTTATGATGCTAAAGGACAGAAAATAGCTCACGTAATTGAAGTTTTTGGCCCAGTAAAAGCACCATATATCTCCGCAGTTCCATTAACTGCTACAGCCAAAAACACTTTAGGCAAGATGCTTTATTATTCTAGGGTTGCAGATTTAGTTGGAAAGAAGTGATTTACAATCAAATTGCCCCTCATGCGGCAATATTCTTATTGGAGATCAATATGCTGGAGAAGTACTGTGTTCATCATGCGGTTTAGTTGTGTTAGATCAGGTTGAGGATATCGGTCCAGAATGGAAAGCGATAGACCCTGAAGATAAAGCTAATCGAGTAAGAGTCGGTCCCCCTAGAACAATATCTCTTCATGATTATGGGCTTTCAACTGACATAAGCTCAGATATGAAAGATTCCCAAGGTCAATATCTTAAACCAGACACCCGAACTCAATACTATAATCTTCAGAAATGGCAAAGAAGAATAAGAATATCACCATCTGAGCGAAGCCTATCAAATTCACTCGCCAAAATAAATGAAGTTTCGCAAATAATGAACCTTCCAAAGAACGTTTCAGAAACTGCAGCACGTATTTATCGAGAATCAGCACGCATGAAAGTAGCCAGGAATAAGTCAATCTCAGGAATGACGGCCGCATCAATATACATAGCTTGTCGAAAATGCGGTGTTAGTAGAACACTTAAAGACGTCTCTAGATCTACGCGCTTGGATAAACGAACTGTTGCAAAATACTATAGAATATTAATAAAGAATGTTGAAAAAGAATACATTCCATTACCGCCAATTCACAAGTATATTTCAAAACTCGTTAATATCTCGAAAATTGACCCAAAAGTTGAGCGTCTTGCTTTACAACTTGCTAGCAAAACCAATGAGAGTAGTTTCTTAATTGGTAAGTCTCCAGCTGGATTAGCTGCAGCATACATATACATCTCATCTGTATTATTAGGTTCTGAAATGAATCAAAAAGAAGTCGCGGATATTGCAGAAGTAACCGAAGTAACGATTCGAAACAGATGCCGCGAAATACTAAATAATTATTCGATTAAACAAATACTTCATCCCAAATATTAATGCTCTAATTTTATTTTTTTATATAACGCAATGCAGATATACTTCTGTTCAATATTATATACTGGTATTCAAAGAATCTTGAAGTTGATTAAATGGACAATGATAATGATATTTTAGAAGAAGAAGAACTGCTGGATTTCACATCGAAGGTCTACAAGCTTGTTGTTGAACACGGGCAAGAAGGGGTTCTACAGAGTGAACTTTGGAAAAAACTCAGTCTCACAAGCCGAGATGGTTCACGATTAGCTATTCGTCTTGAGAAAAGAGGAATGATTAAACGGGCTAAAGTCTTGGATGGAGGAAGATGGACGTATCGCCTTTCTCCACTTCGACTTCCAGCACAGATTAAATCCATTGAGCAAGCTCCTTGCATAACTTGCCCCGATGAATCCAAGTGTGCATCTAATGGCGTGGTAACACCTTTTGCATGTCACAGTTTAGCTGAATGGGCTGTTCGTGACTATTTAAAATCTATGAAAATCCCCCCAACACCTGAGACAATATATGGTAGAATGTTCGTACTAAGAAATAATCGTGTTTAAGAAATAATTTTCATTTTTCCGTGAAGTGAGTATCTCTGAACCTGAATGATGCGAAGAAAGACCTGTATCGACGTCTATCTAAAGTAGAAGGATATAGAAGTAGGGCTGCGTATAAACTTCTTCAGATAAATCAGAAGTATGATATTCTGAAACCTGGCGATATTGTTGTCGATTTTGGTGCTGCACCTGGTGGCTGGATGCAAATATGTTCAGAGAAGATTGGTCCTAAAGGCTTGGTGTTCGGAGTCGACTTGGATGAAATAATTCCGCTCGCTGAAAACGCCTTAACTATAGTCGGTGATGTAATGGATCCAAAAACAATGGAAAGAGTTGTGAATAGTATTCCTCGAAAAGCTGATGTAATCCTATCAGACATGTCTCCTGATGTTTCAGGTATTTGGCAGATAGATCATCTTAAACAAATAGATATGGTCTCAACAATTGTTGAAAACTTGCCATCATTAATACGCGAAGGTGGATCTTCAATTTTCAAAGTCTTTGAAGGTGAAGACACATTAAAAATGCGTAAAAGGATTCAAAGTTCCTTTAGCAGAGTAGTTATTTCTAAACCACCAGCAAGCCGAGGGAGAAGTAGTGAAGTGTTTTTCGTGTGCCTAAATTATAAATCTACGTAGGATTAAGTTGTCTTACTATTTCGGTTATGATAGATATTGGTGCATTAGTTTTTATTCCCTTAAAGTTGAAAGCAGTTCTCGAAGCAAGATAACCTAAGTCTCTTAAACTCTCAATTATCAAACTAATACTAGGTGTGGCGACGTTTAGTTTACTCGAAATATTGTCCACATTATAATAAGCTGGGGGCATATCTGCCTCTTCGAGAGCCATGGTTGAAATCTTCAACCCCGTTTTGAAAGATGATCTTTTGAAATCTTCAATCAAGTTGATTAGAAATTTCTTTTCATGAATATTTCCAACCCAAAGAGGACCTATATTCTTAAGTGGTATACCGCAATTCTTACATTTGATTTCATTCATATCTCCAATATCTCTGTAATTGCATATTGTGCAATGCTTAATAAAATTAATAGATGTATACGTTTTTTCAATGCATTCCGAACTGGCGCTAATGACTGTATAAACTCTGAAATAATGTCTATTTACATGGGAAAACATAGGAAATATCCCAAGCTCTAATCTTTGAGCGTTGTGCGCGATTGCTCCCAAAATCATTCTAACTCCCATCTCATGACAATACTCTGTTCTCAACGTGTGGCAATAGTATTTCCTATATGCCACCTTAGGGTAGACTCCGCATAAAACAGCTGTATCAGTAGCAGTCACCGAAAGTAGACCATCGTCTTTCAAAGATCTTAAAGCACAATCAACATACGCTGCAGGTGAACCGTAAGGATCTAAGTCGATTATGCTAAACCTATTCCTCAAACTAACTTGCTCAGCTAGAAAGAAACAAATGTCCTTAGAGGAAAATTCACATTTCTCTGAAACGCTATTGAGTGAAGCGTTTCTTTTCGCAAGATCAATAGCTACAGGATTAACATCATTTAGATGTACTTTCTCTAACTTTGGTACCTCAACAGCGGCTCTGATTCCCCGAACTCCTGTTGCTGCGAAGCAATCTGCAAAAGTTACCCTGTTTTCCTTCTCAGCGGCAAAAACACGGTACACTCCCATCGATATATTTCGATTCAACTCTGCGAATATATTAAAAAATACAGGAACTCTTGGGGGAACCTTCACACCTAAACTTGACTTCGGGACATAAAGCTTGGTGGCTCCCTCTTTAATTTCAACTTGGTTATCTTCTAAAACTGCCATGGAGAACTCATTAGCACGCATTTAGGACTTATTAGTTCTATTATCTTTTCTTGATTCACCACGAATTGTTGAGAGCAACCTAGATATTTCTTTGATCATTTGAACTTTTGACTTTGTACGTTTAATTGAAACATAACCAGATTCTATTGAAACATGTTTTGGGTAGAATGCCTTGGTGCATGAAGGCTCATAACCTGCTCTTTTTGACGCCTCCTGCAATTCATCTAATGTTGGGTTGCGTACACTCACGTTTAAAGGTACACGTCTTCCACACTTTCTACTGTTGCTTGAATTAAAGTAATCAGTCCAGATTACGAGTCTTTCGTAATCTTTCATCTTGTAACACTATTTTAGTAGAACTGCGTTGACTACTCCGTCACACCCTGGTCTTGACGTAACTCTCGCAGCACCTTTATCGGTCTCAATTGAACTGCCTTTTGTAATTACACCTCGTCTTTCATAGTCTCTATTAGCCGGATTCTTGATTGTTTTTACTATTTTAGCTCTAACAACTTTCTTCGTTGACGGGTCTACGACATTTGCAAAATCGATTGACCTAAGCCCAAGCTTAATTTTGCCTCCTCTAATACGTCTTTTAACTAATTCCCTTTCGCCTTTTAACGTTTCAGAAGCGTATCTGCTTTCCTCAAACTTTCTGCGACTCCTAAACTGGATGCGTTTACCTCCAGTAGCTTTTTGTTTTGTAAGATTAATTGTCGACTTGTTCAAATTGACTTACCAGTTGCCTGACGAGAATTTTACTCTGCTTTAAACCTTTTTAGGATCTTTCTTTCTCTCTGTTTCCTGAAGCAGAATGATGTTTTATTCTTTCTGGATTCTGTTCAACCCATTGTCTTATCTTTACAGGGTCATTGCTTACCCCAAAATATTCTGAAAATATATTTGATGTTCTGTAAATTTTGTTTCTACCTGATTTTTCATTTTCTATGAAATTCATTTCTAATAATTTTTTCAAATGATTGTATGCTTGCGGTCCTCTTCTTTCTGCAAGTTCACTGCCTGATATTGGTTGAAAATAGGCTATATGTGAAAGAGTCCTAAGAACTGCTTGCGACATCAAGGGTCTTATCGCGAATCTCCTAGCAACGTTAGTATATTGTGTTTTCAACTGCATAACAAACTTCTCATTAGAGAGTTCAACTATTTCTAATGCTAACATATTATCGTTCAAACTCTTAGATATTTTTCTCACACTCTTCAAAGCTTCTCGTCTAGAAGTAATCCCAGCAGCTCTTAGTAAATCGTTCAATTCTAATGGGCGTCCAGCTGCGTAAAGCGCAGCCTCTATTCTTGCACGTGTTTCATCATTCTGAGACATTTGACGATTCACCTGCGCTAACAATCAAAATATCATCATCTGTTTCTTCTTGTAACAACTTGATTAATCCCTCGTTAGCGATAAACAGCAACATCAACAAAGTTCTAATCTTACTAATTAATTCCATGTCTTTAACATACTCGCTGAAGAATATTCCTTCTTTTTCCCTTAGAATACTAGCTATGTGTAGCTTCAAATCGGCAATTCCACTTTGAATCTGGGCTGAATATGAATCTACAAGTAGTACTGGTTCAACCTCTATTATGCTTATCTTAGGCTTCTCGATTTTAGGTTCAAGCATTTCCTGCAGAATTGTTTCGAGAGTAAATACTAGATCTGTTATGGATGTTGTTGGGAGTTCAAACCTATAAGGCATGTCTATTAGGTTTGGAATCTCAGTTCTGTCAATTGCTTTGTGTTTTGCGATTAGTTTTTCGAAGAGAAATAAGCTCTCAACCTTTAACCTATAAATCATTGCTGATGACAACGCTGCTGAACCACACAGTCTAAGATCTGGTGAATCCATTTTTTCCAAAATAGTTATGAAAACCTGCAATAGTTGCAGGATATTTATCTCCCAAGGCTTCTTGTTTCTTACTTCTTCTGGATTAAGTAAGATGTTTAAAGGCGGCTTAGATAACTCGGTTCTTTCTTTATCCACTTCTAGTCACCACATCTATGTTAGGTTTATATTTTACAATCTTTGAGGTTCCACTTTCTGTATATGCTCCAAATATTGTGTGTGCGCGTGCCAAAACCGTATCTTTTAACGTGACTGTTATTATTTGTGACCTTTCAGCTCTCTCCCGCAATAATTCTCCTAACTTTTCCGAGTTAACTGCATCAAGATTCGCATCTATTTCGTCGAATAGATAAAACGGTGAAGGATATACTGATTGAATAGCCAGAATTAGAGCTAAAGCTGAAACTGTTTTTTCCCCTCCACTTACTGCACTTGAATCGCGAGGAAGTTTATTCGGAAATTGAGCCATTAGAAACACACCTTTCGAAAAAACATCTTCAGAATCTTCCAATTCAAGCCATGCTGAACCATTTGTGATTCTTGAAAATATTGCTCTCAATTCCTTATCTATTTTTTCAAAACCAGTCATAAACACTTTTTTCTTTTCAGATTCAACATTCTCTATGAATTTCACTACCGCGTTACGTTCTGACTCTAACTGGTTTCTTCTTACAGAAAGGTTCTTGTAATTCATGAAAACCTCCTTGTACGAACTGGAAGCAAGAAGATTTACATTGTTCTTGAGACTTTCATACTCTAAACTTAACTGCTCTAGAAGTAAATCAGCCATATCAAATACTTCTATTGGCTCACTATAACCATAAAGTGTGATTTCTCCAAGTAATCTTTTTTCAGACTCATCTAATCTTTCTAAGTTCTTAACAGTTGATATGATTTCTTTATCTATGTTCCCAATTGACTTCTTTAGATCCTCCCTATTTTTCCGTATTCTTTCGATTCGCATCTCATATCTTTCTAAAGTAGGTCTGGACATTCTCGTTTTTTCTAAAGTCTCTTTTTCCTTTAATTTCAGTAATTTATGTTTCTCCAAAAGGTCATTTAGTTTTATTATTCCTTCTTCAATAAACGTCTTCTTCTCTTTCAAAGTCTCGCTGGACTTCTCTAGTTGTTCTACTTGACGCAATAAACTTGGTTTAAGATTATGTTCAAGATTTCCTTTATTCTTAGATAGCTGAGTTACTAAATCACGTGTTTTAATCGTTAATTCTTCAATGACTCTTTTCTCATCAATTTTTTCTTTCTCAAGGATTTCTATCTCATTTACAGTCGTTTCTGTCCCAATCTCAATAATCTTATTCTTAATCTTCTCCGTTTTTGTGGTAACGATGGTTTGAATATTACCAAGTTTAATTATCCTTCGCGTTAATCTCTCTATATCCTTCTTCTGTGTTTCAACATTTAATTCAATTTTCTTCTTCAATTTCGTGTATTTATGTAACAATATTGCTATAGTGTTTCGCTCCGTTCTTATTCTTTCAAGCATTAATTCACGAGTGGATTTTTCATCTAATACTTTCTTAACTTCAACTTGCAGCCTATTCATATCTGTTTTGCGTTTGGAAATAGTGTTCCTAAGCGACAGTAGTGCTTCTCTTATTATTCCTAATGACGTCTCATCCTTCATAATATCAGTTATTTCATTAATTTTCGCAATATATCCAGTTTCAAACGCAAAATGTTTGGGTTCAAATAGATCTCCACTCATGGTTACACTTCTAAATCCCTTGGTTGATGAAATATATGCTGTCTTGATATTCTTTGTTAGAATAATATCGCCGAATATGAAATCAACAAGACTCTTCATCTTGTCGTCGTGGTTTATCACGTCTGCCAGGGTTCCAATTACTCCTTCTTCTTTGGGTAAGGTGACTTTTTTGGAATCCTCTAATTCTGAAAGTGGGATAATTAGTAATCTACCTATTTTTAGCCGTTTTGCAACCCCAACTGTTCTTATCATCGTTTTTACGTCCTTTACTATTGCGGTCTTCATCCATCTTCTACAAGCAGCGAGTATGGGTGTTTCATATTCTGACGAAAACGAAATTAGGTTTTCTAATGTTCCTATATATCCTTCAACAGCTCCAGTTTTTGCAAGTTCTTCAAGTCTTCTTGAAGCCAGTTCTTCTCCAACTATTTTTTCAGACACGGATATTTCCGTTTCATATCTGTTTATGACTTCGTTAGCCTTGTTCAACGTAAAGACTGCGTTTGCAATTTCCTCTTGTAGTTTGTTTTCTCTTTCTGCAAGGTCTTTAAGTGATGAGTTAGCATTTATTATTGATTCAGATTCAGTTTGCGCTAATTCATCTAGTTTTTTTAGTTGCTCTTCTTGGTAAGATAACGTTTCAAGAAAGGTTTGAGATTTCTCGTTCAGTAGACTTAGTTTATCATTAATTAGCGTTCTTTTGTTTTCATTATTCTCAATGAAACGTACCAATTCTAATTTCTTTTTTTCATAATCCTCAATTCTTTGTTGCAGCTTCTTACTTTGAAGTTTTTTGTTCTCTAGAACTGTTCTAAGGTGTGTTTGTTTCGAATCAATTCTAATCACGTTTTTGTCCAATTCTTTCTTGTTTGTTTCTAGGTCAATTACTTGTTTTTCATTATCTTGTATTATTTGATCTAGATTTGACACTTCTTTTTCATTCTGCTCACGCATATTAGTTAGGTACGGCAATGACTTCTCTATTTTTTGAATTAGAGTCTGAGAAGCTGATATTTCCTCTTTCAATATAGATATTTCGCTTTCTATTCTTCCAATCGCAAGCTCAAGCTCTACTCTTTGACCACCTGCATCATCTACGAAGTTTGATACAAACTCTTTCCGCTCAATTTCTGACTTGGATAACAGTTTATCAATTTCATCCATGTCTTTGGTTAGTTTATCATAACTTTCTTTATATGAGTCAAGAAATCTATTCTCATCAATTATTCTTCTCTTGGTGTTAAAGATATTTCGTGATGTTAATACAGCTTTGAGCCATCTTATTTCATCTTCAAGCATCTTTAATCTTAAGTGATCATTTCTTTCACATTCAAGCTCATCTACTCTATTCTTCATCTCTTCTATTCTTGCAAGCGCAACTTGGAGTCTAGTATCTGCATCCCTAAGTTGCTCTATGGCCCTGATCTTCTTCTCATCAAATTGAGCAACTCCTATTACTTCTTCTATCAAGTCCCTTTTTTCGTCAGGCACTAGCTCTGATAGGCGAGTGATCAATCCTTGAGGAACAATATTCAAACCTTCTGGCGTGATTAGGGCAAGCTCTAGCATCTCCATTATTGAGGTCCTATTCACTTGTTTTCCATTAAGTAGGTAATAATTTTCACTATTCTGAGTGAGTTCTCTAGTTACTGTAACAGTGTCTGCATCAACAGGTATCCTTCTCGCAGTATTATCAAAAGAAACCGAAACTCGCACGGATTGTGGGCGTTTAGCACTTGATCCTCCATCGTAAATCAACGATGTTAATCTATCTACTCTGAGTTTCTTGGGGCTATTTTGACCGATGCAGAATACGATTGAATCTATGATGTTAGATTTTCCTGAACCATTGGGTCCTGTAATTGCTGTAAAAGATTGGTCAAATTTTATTGAAATAACATTGTTACCATACGATTTGAAACCACGTGCTTCTATCTTCTTAATGAAGACCATTCTTATTACCTGTTAAAAGAAACTTCATTCTTCATGAGCCATTTTACCAATTCTAGAAATTGGTAATTAATAAGTATAGTGCGCTAACAATTATCGGCTCTGTAGAAATCCTCTTCTCAGGGATTTGATGTGACCTATGTTTTATGTTAAGATGGTGTGATTTTTTTCTTCGTTGGGATTATCTACGTTTCCTCCTCATCATCCCTCTTGATTGTTGTTGAGACAAACCAAGATGG
>DATBXD010000189.1:0-2276 GCA_036514475.1 Nitrososphaerales archaeon | reverse complement strand
TTTGGAAAGCATCTTATGATGCTTGCCCATGAACCGTATGACTCTCCTATTGACTACCAAGATCTTCTTAAGACTCACAATACAGCTTCACAATGTGAATCTTTGGCCAATTCATGGTTAAATGAAATCGAGTATAGCTTTTCGTCGCGGATAGTAACCACTGGGGAATACACTGAAGAGCTCAGAGCACAATCTGAACTCCAACAAATAGAAATTGGTGACCCAATCGCAGAGCATGAGTTAGAGGCTCTCCGAGAATACTTCGTGCGCACAGCAACCTACACTGCGGCATTAGCCACCCAGCACTCCATTTTTGTCGGCCGCAAGGGCTCTGGAAAAACTGCTATTCTTTACAAACTTGCTGACGAGATAGGTTCGGACCTACGCAATCACGTCTGTATAATAAAGCCTGTTGCCTATGAACTTGATGGTATTGTACATATGCTACAGCAAGCTCTTGCAATGTCTGAAAAGGGTTATCTTATAGAAAGTTTTTGGAAATTTCTAATTTATACTGAACCTGCTAAAAGTTTATATGAAAACTTGAAATCTAAGCCAGCCTACTATCAGCCAAATGAAACTGAACAAGCCCTATTAAAACTTGTTGAAGAAAACGCTTCAAACATAACCCCTGATTTTTCAATACGGCTTGAGAGTACTGTTAATAAACTCCAGGATGTTAGTCTTGTTCAGTCTGCATCAAATCAACGCATAAAAATTAGTGAACTGTTGCACGGAGAGATTATAACAAAGTTACGTTCGGTGTTGGGCATGGTGCTAGAAGAGAAAAGTAAGGTCATTATCCTTGTAGATAACTTGGATAAAGCATGGAACGCCCAAAAAGAATTAACTACGTTAAGTCAATTATTATTAGGTCTTCTGGCTGTCAGCCCGAGAATTTCGTTAGATTTCCAAAGAGCCTCTCATGGTAGGAGATCGGTGAATCTATCCCTAATAATATTCCTTAGAAGTGACATCTTTGCTCAGATTATTAAACATGCCCCTGAAAGAGATAAAATATCTTATTCAAGAATTGCCTGGGATGACTCTGAGATACTTCTGCAGGTTTTAGAAGAGAGATTTTTAGTATCTTCTACCCTAACCAACCCCTCCGAAGTTTGGTCTCGCTTTTTTTGTGCCACCGTCAAGGATGTATCAACTAGAGAATATCTGACCAAGTGTATCCTCCCACGTCCACGCGACTTAATATATCTTGGTAGAGCCGCTATTACAAATGCTATTAACCATCGTCACATAAAAATAGAGGAAGCAGATATCTTAGAAGCACAGAAGAAGTATTCACAGTTCGCTCTAGACTCAATTCTTGTTGAAAACAGTATTCCAGTAGAGGTCTTAGAAGAGTTGTTATATGAATTTGTAGGTGGACCGGATGTCATAAATCGTGATGATATATTGAAAGCAATAAAACAATGTGATATCAATCAGAGCGATTTAGATAAGATCATTGAGTTGCTATGTGATCTAACTTTTCTTGGACGGGAAGTTGAATGTGGTAGATTTGAATTTCAATTTAATGATGATTATAAGATGAAACTACAGGTTATGGCAAGAAAGACGACCGAGACACGTGCGGATAAACTAGAACGTTATCGCATCAATGAAGCATTTCATGCTTACCTCGAAATTATGCAATCGTAATACTGGCACGTCAGACATTCCTGTCTGACCCTAAAAGAACAGGCAGGAATGCCTGTTCTACCGGTTTTTGACTGTCTCCCCAAAAAGCGTAAAACTATCCGCACCTGTAATTTTTACTTTTACAATTTCCCCCAAAAGATTGTCATCATTTTCCCCTTTTGGAATTATCACAGTTTTGTTACTTCTCCCCTTCCCCTTCCAGCTTGCTTTATCCCTTTTGCTTTTGCCATCAATCAGGACTTCTTCAGTTCTGCCAATTAAGTTTTTATTCTTCTTTTGGGCAATTTTTTTCTGCAATTCAATCAACGTTTGAAGCCTTTCTGATTTCACCTCATTTGGAACATCATCCTCGAAAAGAAATGCCTTAGTCCCCTCTCTGGGAGAATATTTGAACATAAAGGCAGAATCAAACTCAATCCATTCCACCATCTCCAGGGTTTTTTGAAAATCCTCTTCCTTTTCCCCTGGGAAACCCACGATCAGATCAGTAGTCAAGCTCAGGTTATCGACTTTACCTCTCACTGAATCCACAAGGCGCAGATAATCCGAGGAGTTATATTTTCGATTCATCTTTTCTAAAATCCTGTCTGAGCCAGACTGTAAAGGCAGATGAAGAT
>DATBXD010000188.1:0-2370 GCA_036514475.1 Nitrososphaerales archaeon | reverse complement strand
TTCTGCTGTCAAGTAATATTGGGGAGCTATTCATAATGCTAACTGCGGGATTACTTGGGGCTCCACTTCCATTATTGACCAGTCAGATTCTCTGGATAAACCTAGTCACGGATGGATTACCAGCTATCGCGTTAGGGGTAGATCCATCTGAACCTGACACGATGAAACGCACTCCCATGAAGCCAAATGAATCAATCTTCACCCCATACGTAAAAGCTAGCATACTCACTTTGAGCATTCTAATGACCATAACTCTAATCCCAATATTCTACGCATATAATCCGACGCTCAATGAAAGCAGCCTAGTTAAAGCTAGGACAGTTATCTTCACAGCCATTATGATGTTTGAAATGTTTAACGCTTTCAACTGCCGGTCTGAAAAAAACTCGTTATTTCACGTAGGACTTTTTAAGAATCGTTTTCTAATCGCAGCAGTGTCATTATCAATAATATTGCAATTAGCTGTTGTATACATTCCTTGGCTTCAGCCGTTATTTGGAACTACCTCGCTAAATCTTATTGATTGGATTGTAATACTTGGATCCTCAGTAACAGGATTGATAGGAATAGAGGTCGTAAAAGCTTCACTTAGAAGAAGAGAAAGAAATACAGTAAAGAAAGTAATTTGATTGACGCCCGCAATCTAATAGAAGCCACACCAAAACGTTCACATCTAGTTGTAGTCAGAATCTACTTTTAACTTTCGGAAAACGACTTTCTTTAGAAGAAAATCAAATCAGAAGTTAAACCTAGATATCATTTCAAGTAGGTAAGAGCTTTAGGTAGAACATCGATACCTCTCATAATACCAAGACTTCCTTTGGCCGCCTCTTTCTCTGTGAAGCGGCAAACCGAATCTCGCTTAACATTTGGACCGGAAATTACTAGTGGAACTGGGTCATCACTATGACTTTTGTCTGAGCAAGGAGTAGAATGGTCAGCAGAAACGATAAACGTAGTATTACCCATATCCACGTTACTAATTAATATCTTGAAGAAGTCCGAGTCTATTAATTCAATCACTTTCTTCTTTTTCAATGCATCTCCATCATGCCCGGGCTCATCTGGACCTTTGATATGCACATATACGCAGTCATATTTCTTGAGAAGGCTCAAGGCCTTCTTCGCCTTAGCCTTATAATCACTACTATCACCACCCGAGAAGTCACTCATCCCAGATATTCTTGCAACACCTTTCTCGACAGGCATATCTAAGATTGAAGCAAAACTGATTCCAAATCGATCAGACATCTTTGGAATATCAGGGAGAACGTGCCCAGCATCCCTAAGTAGCAAAACGTTTGCAGGTTTCTGCGATTTCCTTTCACGATCCAAATTCACTTTGTGCGATTTAAGAATAGACCGGGTCTTTTCAGTAAATTCATTAACAAGGTCTGAAGCTAACTTCGCCTCGACAGAATCGTTTAGAGGAGTAGATGTCTTTAGATACAACTTACCTGAAGTTTCCTTAACAATACCCATGCCTCCAACTCTCTTATACGCCGGGTCTGTATTGGTTATCTCCGAGTTTAATATTATTCCATCGACTCTGAACTTAACAACAGCTCTATGAGACACAGTAGGGATGAATTTGAAAGTCGCACCACTGGATAACTTTATCTTGTTGATTGCCACAGCAAATTCTTTAGTCTCATCAGAAGTAAGGTCTCTACCGGCGCGTCTGTCAACTATGACGCCATCTTGTTCAGTTGCAAAATTAACTCTAAGAGCTAAATCACCTTGCTTGAAGTCCATTCCAGCACCAATTGCCTCGACAACACCTCTACCAAAGTAGTTTGAAGATAAATCGTATCCTAGCATACAAAACACAGCGATATCAGATTCAGGAGATATTCCCTTTCCCACAGAATAAACTATTCCAGATACACCCTTTCGCGTAATTGAATCTAGATAGGGAGTATAAGCAGCTTCAAGAGGAGTTAAATAATTTAGAGATGGTTCCGGTTTATCACCGACACCGTCAAGTAGAACATAGATCAGCTTATTCATTGCCAGACCTCACACAACTTATTCCAGAATAAAACCTTACCTAATCGCAATCTTTTTTTTAAATCTGAAATTTTAATGTTAATTTAATGACATTTTTGGCATGGGATATCTACAGGGGGTTTTCCACTGCTGAAAAGCGGTTTATCAAGATGACAGGTAACACAGTCCTTTTCTACAATATTGTTCATCTTGATATATGTGGCTTTTGACATCAGACTCTTCCAATTATCGTGACAATTAAGACAATTGTTGAATCTCAAAGCAAAGTCCTTAGGAGTATTCAAAATGCCCATATAACTCTTGGACGGAAATGTTGTGTGACAATTCTTACAAACACTAACGTCGACTACTCTTCCAAGG
>DATBXD010000187.1:0-2061 GCA_036514475.1 Nitrososphaerales archaeon | reverse complement strand
CAGAAACCAAGTAGGAACAGAATAAATATGCTGAGAATAGTTGCGTAATAGTGTTGCCTTCTAGACAATACTGCCCCAGCGATATGCCCTCCATCAAGTTGCCAAGCAGGCATTAGATTTAAGAAAGTTATTAGGAAACCCAATGTAGCTGCAAAACTAAGCGGCGACAAAGTAACAACCGTATTTTCAGAAGGATTATTGAATAGAAGAACCATGAACTCTGTAAGTCTATCAACGCTAACACTTTGAAAACCATAATTGTCTGCGGCAATTGCCGTAACGGAAACCGCTGTGAATCCTCCTGCCAATGCTACGAGCAAAGTAACGATTAATCCAGCAATAGGCCCAGATAGCCCCAGATCAAATAACGCATCACGATTAACCGGCGGGTCCTTGCTAGAAATAAATGCTCCAAACGTAGGTAAGACAGTTGGTATTCCAGGAATAAAATACGGATTGGACGTCTTCATTCCATGCCTAGCAGAAGCCATTTTATGACTTAACTCATGGAACCCAATTATCCCCATAACACCAGCTACATATAATATAATTGTGTAGACAGGATTGTATCCTGGAATTGCAGGGGTTCTGAAATAACCATCAATAGCCACGGTCACGATAGTTAATAGCAAAAGTGCAATAGGTCTGAAACTCTTATCATTCTTACCATAATCAAATGAACCTACTCTGAGGATAATGTTGTTCTCACTCTTCCTTAATATTGCGAAGTATCCTTTTGGCTTTAATATCTTCATTAGATACTCAAAATCCTTCTTTAACGTCTTTGAACTAGTTATTTCAAATTCTAATGACCCATCTTCTCTAAAGAATTGATTCTTAACTACAATAATCGACGTTACAGTTGAAACAATCGTGTCTGAAGAAAACGGTGATGTTGAACCTTCCGAATCCATTAATCTTTTCCCTTGACTTTACGACTTTTTCCCCATTCTTTAAGATTGCCCTATGTCTATCTCATGTTTTTTCTAGGAAACTGAGGAATTTTATAGTTGGACATAAGTGATATAATATTACATAAATCTTAATAATAAACAAATTGTCTATCGTGTTAGGAATGGAGAATCTATTCATTAAGGGCTTTAGGGATTACCAAATAAGGCAATGCGCAGAGGATGATATTCAAAACGTAGTGTCTATAAACATGGTGAGTCTTCCTGAGCATTACTCAGACTACTTCTTTGAAGATCTTCTGCGATCATCACCGGAGAGCTTCTTGGTAGCTGAGACGAACAATTTGATCGTCGGATACATTATGTGCAGAATAGAACATGGTTTTTCAAACTTCAAACGCTTCAACTTATCAAAGAAAGGACACATAGTATCAGTAGCAATATTAGAGCCACACAGAGGAAAAGGACTAGGGGAACAAATGGTAAAATCTGCGAGGGACGCTCTCAAAATAAAAGGATGCTCTGAGGCCTTTCTGGAAGTAAGAGTTTCAAATGTAGGGGCTGTAAAGCTATACCAAAGACTTGGTTTTAGAATCATTACAACGATGGAAGGATACTACCGAGACAACGAACCAGCCCACCTAATGAGCCTTCAAATAAACTAGTTACTCTATTGAAAGAATTCGAAATCTGTTCTAGATACAAACTGTGATAATGATCACATTAGCAAACTTAGACCCTTAATGATAAAAGGTAAAATAATATGCTTAAAAATGACTACACAGCAACCTATTTTCTCCAGTCGCAATGAGTAAGCCGATATCATTCTTGTATTTGAATCTCTTATCTTATTGAGAATTATTAACAATAACATCCTCGTGCTTCCATGCAGTTTTCCCAATCCGACCTTGATGTTAAAATATTAACGGCTCTGTAGAAATCCTCTTCTGAAGGATTTGGTGTAACCGATTTTTTGTGTTAAGATGGTCTGATTTTTTTCTTTGTTGTTGTTATCTGCGTTTCCTCCTCCATATTCCTCTTGATTGTTGTTGAGGCAAACTAAGAGGGATATGGAGGAGGAAGGTAGGCGTCGGGAGAGCAAATACATAAGGATGGTGAAAGCTATCTTCAAAGTCTGCAGGAGACAGGC
>DATBXD010000186.1:0-2457 GCA_036514475.1 Nitrososphaerales archaeon | reverse complement strand
GATACTGAGCCTATAGTGATTGGTTTTCTTTTTGACAGATCCCCTTTTGCAGTTGCTGGTCGTGAAGGTGGTCTTTTTGTTCGAACCCGGCGGGGATTTAAAAGAATATTTTCTCGGGATAATGTTAAGATAAAGTATGATGGGGTCTATTTAGGATCAATTAGAAGGCTCCCAGGACTTGAGCAGCTGCTATATCCTGACTATCATCCACGGTTTCCAAAGTCAGTTTCGGTTTCTGCTGATGATGGAATCGATTCGGTGAATCTTTCTTACGCTCCATCTTCACTTTGTCAGCTAACAACTAGAGAGAGATCAAATAAAGCTAAGACTGTTTGGAATGAAAGCTTTGGCAAAGCAACACTTTCAGGCATGATATCGGGAGTTGATTTTTCTGGCGAATTGGGTTTTTGGATGGAGAATGTGAGGTCTTCAAAGTGACTAGTGTTAAAGACTGTTTAGAGGAGACAATATCGATTCTTCGTATTGAAAATCCTGATTCGTTTAATGAAATCCTTAGTATTGGAAAAGGTATGCATATCGGGGTGAAATACGGCTCTGATCAATTACTTGTTGAGATAACTGGATTTGATGTTTTGATAAATGAGGATGCGCAGATTCCTTCAACTTTTGATTTCTGGTGCTTCATAAATCCACAGACCTTCTTTGATCTTCTAGAATCAAGAGTTTCTCTTTTCAACGCAATTTGGTCAGAGAACCTAGAAATATTAGCTGACCCGGAGAATCTTCTTAAAACATATCGTATTGTTGAGATTGTTTTGTTAGCTGTTATGGGCTCGCCTGCATTCACAAAAGCAATATTGAGTCTAAAGCAATCAAGTCTTCCATGAACTTAGCATGAATTTAGGAAAAGTCCTAGCTTATCTTTTCATCTGCGAAACTCTGATTTTATCAGCTATTGCTAACATTTGTTTAAGAGCGCCGTCGAGGTTTTCCTTTAGCAGCTCAAGTTCACGAGGCGCAACTGTTTTGGCTTTGCCTGTGGCAGCTGTTTCGTAGATTCCGTCGAAAAGCGACTTTATTGGGATTTTCCCATCCTTGGAAGGAGGATGAACTTTCATCGAGCTAAATCTTGGAGGGATTTCATCAGATGGTTCTTTTGATGCTGATTGTTTTTTTTGTGACATTTTCAAACCTCTAATACAATAGTTGGTATTTGAAAATTATTAATTTTAAGGTCTTTAATATCTATTCCTCTCATGTCCATTGTCATTGAGAAGCCTGAGGTTGTGGCTGAGTTTATCTTCACATCTCCAGATAAATCGTTCATGATTAATTCGGAGGCTTTGAGTGTTGAGGATATGTCAAATCTCAATCTAAATCCTATGAACGTGAGATCTACCCATGAGGTTGATTTCGTAAATGATCCGGTGGCGTTGAATCCGCCGGTTCTTGATTTGTCCATCTTGATGTTTTGAGATTGAATATCTCGAAATGTCATAGGTGGAATTCTAATTCCTTGCGATTGGAATCTTTCCATAACTGTGTCTTTAATCTGAGTAGATTGAGGCCCCATTGGATTGGGAATAGGCAAATCAATACCAAGAACAGATTGAAGACCTGTTGACATACTTGTATCTTTCATCGTTATGTTATCTGTTTGAATAGATGATACGGCAATTCCCCCTTCTTTCCCACCTATTGGAAGAGGAGTCATTTTAAATGGGCCAAACGATGTTTTTGCAACGTCAAGTAGCAGTTGTCCTCCGTCGATTAGGACATTTCCAAGACTACTCCAACCGGTGTCAATTGTGCCAAGTGATACGGTTCCACTATCGCCCACGCAATATGAGTCGAAATAGAAATCTATACAGACGCCCCACCAGTAATCAATGTATGGCTTTATCACAATCTTAATTTCAGTATTCTTCATCGTTCCTGAACTGTATTTGAAATCACCTTTGAAACCGTTAAGAATTACTTGGGACATGTTGATTGGACCAACTAATGTCTCTTGAATTGTCACAAGACCTGTTTGAGAGGACTTTATCTTAGAGTTTGGAACTTTTATCTCTTGAGTCAACAGGAATAGAACCTTCTTTCTCCTTTTTAAGTATTATGAATTAGAGTTTTGATAACTTGGTTGAACCTATTATTATAATTCATGTGAGTCAATTATTATCTATGGAATCGTGATTCTTCGCGAGGCAGCTGCGGTTTAATGATATTGATAATTATAGCAAGTGGAAGAAACTGTAAATAGAGATGTACCTGATATTAAATTGAAATGAAGCGCCGAAACTTATTCTATCTACTTGTGTTAATTATCGGGGCTACTGCAGTTGGAGGTTTTCTTCTTAGTCGTTTTCAATCTTCAAATGAGTTTGGCATCTATCTAGCTGAGACTAATGAGCTGGTGATATCTGATAGAGATGTTGTTTCATATAATAGTACTTCTCATCGAATCAAGCTTAACGATGAGGGGGTTGAGAGAGTTAA
>DATBXD010000185.1:0-2511 GCA_036514475.1 Nitrososphaerales archaeon | reverse complement strand
AGAAGCGGTAATCGACCACTACGTTCCCATCGGAATACACTTTCAAAAGTAATGTATTGGCGGCATATGCAGACTGGGCTGACGCAGAAAAGACTGATAGTAAGATAATAACAATAATGGTTATTGACAGTATCGGTATTTTGTTAGTTTTCATTGTCAGACGCTCCTAGATTTGAAAGAGTATTCATTTGATAAAGCGTCTTCATGGAGCCTCGATTTGTAGGACCTGGGGTTCTCCAAATTAATCTTTTGACTTTTTTGAATTGCGTGGTCACATAAATCTCTCAACTCTATAGCGGTAGGAATTGGATGTCGAGCGACACTTTCGTACTCTCTCTGCAAAGTCTCTCGACACATTGTAGAATTAAATAATTCAAGCATTGAAATATTGCAGTTTCGCTTTATATCTGCAAATCCTATTTGGCCCATGCTGGTGTTTGTGTTAGCCTTGGGTTTCTTTGTCTTTTTTGCTTGAAATGTTGAATTTGAAACAGCGAATATGATGTTTCACCGCGTAGAATTTAAACTAAGCCACTTAACCGGAAACCGTTTCAAAACACTTTTCAAAATCTAACGTATTTATTTAAATTTCACAAGTCTTTAAACCATTTGCTCACTCATAACGGTTTCAATACGCTTTGGATCAAATCAAATCCGGTAATATCTTGATCTCGCCCAACATGTTCAAAAGGTAAGAAGAAAAGCGAGAAACTATCTAAACGGATTGAACCTTAGGAATTGATTTAGTTGTTTACTTTTGCATAAGGGTGAATAATAGCGTAACATCTCTATAGATATGTAATACCGTAGGGAGTCATCCAATATTGAAGTAAAATGTTGAAGATGTTGTCAAAATACACAAATACCCCTATTTTTTGAAAATGGCTATTAAGGATATATTCAAGGATTGGGAAAACGCGAATATGGTTAGAACAGAGTCGAATATTGAACGGGGAATTTCAGATATAGTTGGCGCTATGTTGGAAGCTGCTCTTTATGGCTGCCAGAAAACCAGAATAATGCGCCGAGCGAATTTGAATTATGAACAGCTCAAAATGTACATGAGATATTCCCTTAAGAATAAACTAATCGAGTTCGATACAAGTACATTTCTGTACCGGACAACTGAGAAAGGAAAGAGGGTTCTACACAATTTCAACCGACCTCACGAGGCATTGATTAACATCCAATCTAACATTCAATCCAAGCCTTAATGAAATGTAGCTCGTTAAGTAAAAGATTTTTTTGTTCATTTCATAATTCTTAAGTCATAGGTTTACTGATAAATCCTTAGAGTTATTATGCCAGATGTTAGAAAAGTTCAGGCGATACTTCGAAGCCATCCTACAATAGAGGGAGCGGGAGTTAGACTAAAGCGTGCTTTTGGCTTTAGTGAAGTTCCAGATATGGATCCATTTTTGCTTCTTGATGATTTTCATTCAGAGAATCCTATTGATTATATTGCTGGGTTCACATGGCATCCTCACAGAGGTATTGAGACCGTCACATACATGATTCGAGGGGAGGTTAAGCACGGGGATAGTATGGGTAATAAGGGTTCCATTAACTCAGGAGATATTCAATGGATGACTGCGGGAAGTGGTATTATTCATCAGGAAATGCCTCAGAGAATCAGTGGTTTGATGCAGGGTTTCCAGCTATGGGTTAATCTGCCAGCGTCTCATAAGATGATGAAACCTAGATACCGCGGCATCACGAAAGATCAGGTGCCTGAGATAATTGATGAGGAAGGTGTCAGGATTGTACTAATCTCTGGCGCTGTGAACAATGTGATTGGTCCAGTTAGGGATTTGGTGGTTGATATTGAATATCTAGATGTTCTTGTACCTGCGAATAGAAGATTTAATCATGCTGTGAATAAAGGATACTGTGCATTCGCTTATGTTTTTGGGGGTAGTGGTTTTTTTGATGCTAAGGCAAATAACAGGGCAGAATCTGAGAACCTAGTAATATTTGGAGATGGCGATGAGGTTATGATTAGATCTGATGAAAAGGCGTTGCGATTACTGCTAGTCTCTGGGAAACCGATTGGTGAACAGGTAGCCTGGCGAGGCCCAATTGTTATGAATACTAGAAAGGAATTAGACATAGCTTTCGAAGAATACCAAAATGGCACATTCATAAAGGAAAATGGATTGAGTTGAATTATCAGAGGGGTAAGTATTGTATAGATATGCGTCGTAATTCAGAATGCTATAGCTGTTCTAAATGCTGTACACTTGGTTCTAATCACTGGCTTAATACATAGAGATATGTATGTATAATGCGGTGATCAATGTTGGAAAATAAGGCGGTTTTGAGTGGCATTCTGGTGGCAGCCCTAGTGATGTCATCAGCTTTGTTATTGGGTTCCGGAGAAACTCCTGTAGTTCAAGCTCAGGGACTTAGGACTTTCACCTCAAAAGGTGAATTGGACTCGTATGTAGGAAAGGGGTTAAACAGTCCGGTGTATAGAGGCCCCTTACTTATGGAGAAGGGTGCTGTTGACCA
>DATBXD010000184.1:0-17636 GCA_036514475.1 Nitrososphaerales archaeon | reverse complement strand
TACGAACCTTTCCAAGGGAGAAATAGCTACGCTAAAGTTGGAGGAAGCTACTATGCAGCAAGGTTAGCCGTAACAGAAAGGTTGGAGCGCGATAGAAGACAAGCATCAGTAATCATCTTCCGAGAAATTCAGCCAAGCTATAAAATACCCCTAGGAGTCTGGAACATCCGAGAAAGCGTTAGAGCAGCTATTAGGAAAAAACCTGATGAATTCGAATCATTTCACTCAGCATTAACACATATTAACAGTGTTCTAACAATAAAACTCGATAAATGGATAGAAGCCAGTACGCATCTTAAGGAAACATTCATACAAAGAAAAATTTCGGATTATTAAGAATCGTTAGCTAACGACGGTACGTCCGAGTGCCGCCCCAGTTCTGCCCAGGTTTACGCTTAAGCTCATTTCTTTTCAGATAAGTAGATCTATTTCGAACTCTAGGAGTGGCTGACCGCTTCGGTTTTGGAACTAACTTTGGAGTTTGACCTCGAACTTTACCTGCTTTAGTAAGTGAGCCGTGTGCTGGCAAGCATTAAACCTCAGTGCAAGACCACTTGAATTGGGTTTAAAAGCCTTACGTAACTAATGGGATTCTGCTACCAGATGAATCCCTTGTAAATACACCGAATTCACCAGCAACTTCTCTAAGCTGATAAGAGTCGAATACTGGACCATCCACGCAAACAAGATACTTACCTATAGCGCAGCTACCGCACAAACCTATACCACACTTCATATAGCGCTCAAGACTCGCCTGTAAATCTATTTTCTTTTCTTCAGCAGATAAGAAGATCTTCTTCATCATTATTTCAGGGCCGCAAGTATATATCATATCGTAACTTTCATTCTTCAGTAATTCGTCGACGCAATCAGATGCAACCCCCTTATACCCTAAGCTTCCATCATCAGTAGCCACAACCAGTTTCATCGATTTACTTGAGAACATTCTTTCAGACTCTGATAGAAAAATCAGAGACTCCTTGCTCCGTCCAGACAGAATAAGCGTCACCGACCCACCATTATCAACAAGGTCTCGGCATAAGGGAATAAGCGGTGCTAAACCAGTACCACCACCAACCACCAAAGAAGAACCGGTAATTGGAGTAAAACTATTCCCAAAAGGACCAGTGACACCTATAACAGATCCCTCCTTCACATTAGCTAATGCACTTGACACTAGACCTAATGGTTTAACGGTGAAACCAACCTTCAACTTACTTCGAAGCAGATAGATGCACATGGGGGATTCACCAACAGATGGAACCCAAACCATCGCGAATTGACCAGGCTTAGCTTTGGAACAAAATTCATCCTCTACAACAACAGTTCTAACGTCATTTGACTCATGTATAACCTCTACGATTGACGTGATCCTATGTTTTCTAGGAAGAATGTGCTTGCCCAACCATATCACCTATTTTTAAGAACCCATGTGAAAACATATACTTTTGAATCCCCCTCACTACATCCCCGAAAACATCCAGCCCTTTATTTCCAACAGCAGAACCAATTTGAATCGCTGAAGCACCAGCCAAGATGAACTCAACAGCATCAGCCCAATCACTTATCCCACCGCAACCGATAATTGGAATATTCACTTTGCTATAAATATCATAAACACATTTTACTGCTATTGGCTTTACAGCAGGTCCCGAAAGCCCACCAAACCTATTTGAAAGCACCGGTCGACACGTTTCAATATCAATCGTCATAGCCTTCACAGTGTTAATAGCGGTAATACCATCGGCTCCACCGGATTCAGCTGCCAAAGAAACATCAACTAGATTGGCTAAATTTGGAGAAACCTTAACAAAAACAGGTTTAGAAGAACAGTTCTTGGCAGATCTAACTATCGCCGAAACCATTACTGGGTCTTGCCCGATTTCAAGACCAACTTTTTCAACATGCGGACATGATAGATTAATTTCATACGCATCAATAAGAGGCGATTCTAACTTAGAAATCAAAGTTTCAAAGTCATTAGGTTTTGAACCAAATAAGCTAACAATTACAGGAATCGGTTTTGCCGTAAGAGCCATTATTTCCTCCTTAAATCCTTCAACACCAGGATTCGATAAACCTACAGCGTTAATATAACCGCATTCAACTTCAACAATAGTTGGATTCTTATAACCAGACCGAGGTTCTAAGCTTATTGACTTTGTAACCATAGCACCGGCACCAGCCTCGGCGATTCGAGGTAGAAGACCAAATGTTGACCCGATGACACCCGATGCTAACATAACGGGATTTTTCATTCTTAGGCTGCCAACTTGGAATGATAACTGGTCATTACTTTCCTTATCTTCAACCGAAGCCATATTAGCTCATCACATAGCTTCATCATCTCCTTTAAACATTTTTCAAGATAATAATAACAAGACAATTACTAGAAAGTTTACAACTTCATTAGATAACTAGGTATTTATGGTAAGTTTATAGTAGCTATGTATTGTTTAGTGATTTCAATGAAATGTAGACTCTACATCACAGAGGGAGGCGTAATCATTATTGATAAAGCAATGAACATCTTCTCCTGTAAACAATATCCGGAAGGTCAAGCCGTTTCAACATATAGACAATTAGAGACAGGGGAAGCTGAAAGTTGGCTCAAAAGCATACTAGATGAAGCAATTCAAAACGGAATGGAATCAATAATGGTCAAAGAGGACCAACTAAGTAACAAACTATCTAGTGAATTCAAAGTAGAGAAACTTACAGATAACGAGTTTGAAAGAATAAACAAGAACAAAATAGATCTAATGATAAAAGCTGGTTTCGCTCCAACCGAAGATGAGGCGATTAATATAGTAAGAAACTTCGCCTTAGAGGTTGCTAATGCTAAATTGAGAGATGAAGCCTCTCGACCAGACCTTCAAGTAATACAAGCAATCCAAGCTCTTGACGAGACAGAAAAAATAGCAAATATTCTTGAATCTAGAGTAAAGGAGTGGTACGGTCTTCATTTCCCCGAGCTTGAAAGGCTAATCGACAGCTTTGACGCGTATATGAAGTTCGTAACAAAGATCGGTAGACGAGAAAGAACCACAAACCAAAACCTAGAGGAATTCGGATTCACACCTAAGAAAATAGAAGCAGTATTACTAACCGTAGAAAAATCAAAAGGAAGCGACTTACGAGATGAAGATATGCTAAGAATCAACGGATTAGCAGAAGAAGCAATAAAAATATCAAATCTAAAAGACAGCATCGCCAAACATACTGAACGAACAATGAACAGAATAGCGCCCAACTTATCAGAAGTAGCAGGATACAGTATAGGTGCAAGATTAATCGCGAAAGCAGGCGGTTTAGATAAGCTCGCCCGCCTCCCCGCAAGTACAATTCAAGTATTAGGAGCAGAAAAAGCACTGTTTAGAGCTCTTCGCACAGGTTCAAGACCACCTAAACACGGAATAATCTTCCAGCATCAAGCAATACATGCAGCACCCAAATGGCAAAGAGGAAAGATCGCCCGCTCACTTGCAGCCAAGATTGCAATAGCAGCCCGAATAGATCATTTCAGGGGAACAAAAGAAGATGGACTCAAAGACAAACTTGAAGAGAGATTTAAAGAGATACGCCAGAAATACACTGAACCCCCAAAACCTACTAGAAGAATTGATTGGAAAAATGAAGATATGAATTACAATGAAAAGAGAAAATTTTCAAACCACACTAAGAGTAATAGACATAGACGGAGAAACTAGGCTAATTACTCTAAACCTAGTTCCAGGCCAGAAAGTGTATAATGAACGCACCATCTTAATAGAAGGCTCAGAATTCAGAATTTGGGACCCTTTCCGAAGCAAATTAGCTGCGGCGCTTCTGAAAGGAATGCGTGATATGCCTATAGTAGAGAACGGAAAAATATTATATCTTGGAACATCCACAGGAACAACGCCTAGCCATGTGTCAGACATAATAGGAAAGCAAGGGATACTTTTTGGCGTCGAAGTGGCCTCGCGTGTCGCAAGAGAATTTGTAGAGAACGTAGCTTCGAAAAGAAGTAATATCATTCCAATAATTAAAGACGCTAGAAAACCTGAAGAATACTCGTCAATCTACACCAAAGTTGATATTGTTTACTGCGACATAGCGCAGCCTGACCAGACTCAAATCGCAATTCTAAACTGCGATAAATATCTAAAGAAAGGAGGAACATTAATATTAGTAGTCAAAGCTCGAAGCATCGATTCACTAAGGGAACCAAGCATAATCTTTAGAGAAGAAAGTGCGAAGTTAGAAGAGTGTAACTTTGACATTAAACAACTAATTAGGTTAGACCCGTTTGATAAAGATCATGCAATAATAATTGCAGCAAGATAACGATAATACTAGAAATCATCTAGATTCTTTGATATTATCTTATCCCAAGTTTTCCATGATTTTCTAGAGAATGAAGGTTTTGAACCATGTTCAGATACCCAAGTTTTGAGGAAATCAATAGTTTTTGGGTCGGCTGGATAACCACTACCCAAATCACCATGTTTTTCACCGAGCTTCAAAATCTCAGAATCACGTTCACATTTCGCAACGATAGAAGCTGCTGAAACCACAGGAAAAAGCCTATCAGCATAATGACTCGATATGATTTCAATTTTACGATTCAAATTTGAATTAATATCGTCGCGAAACCGATTAGGATTAACATCAGATGAATCAACATAAACAATATTGGGGTCTAGAGCATTTACAACTTTGGCCATAACAATCGCTTCAAGATAATTTAAACGCTTATACTTTTGGCCTTTTAAGACATAACTGTCGATCAAATCAGGAGCAACAACCGAAAACTCTATCTTGATAGCAATTTCCTTAATTTTAGAATAAAGCCGAGCACGATTATTAGGCGTCAGAATCTTTGAGTCCTTAACGCCAATCTTTGAAAGGTCAATAAGCCCTTGCTCATCAACTAAAACTCCTCCAATAAGCAAAGGGCCTATGATTGATCCACGACCAGCATCATCAACCCCAGCGATCTTCTTAAAACCAGAGTTCAACTGTGGATCCTCAAATAATTAAGCACTTCGCTAGCGATAGAAGCCGGCAAACCATCACGGTTCTCAAGAGTAACTTCAAATAACTTCGCATTCTCTTCAGATTTTAAAGTTACAACAAGCGGATCTTCAAGATGCTTATGGACTACACTTAATATTGGTCGCCCACTCTTCATAACACTTGCAACGGCTCGTCTGAACTCCGGGCTAAACAATTCCATAGGACCTATCTCATCACAAATGGTTAAATCCATAATCTTAACCGAAGACAGTAGAGCATTAACACCAATGTCCACAATGTTCTGTAAATTCACTCTATACCTGCCAAATTTTGGTCCGCATTTTTGATCACTAGAAGCCATAATACCATTTCGACCAGATTGAATATCCATCATTTCGAATCCAGTTCGCTGCTTATTCTTTCTAATCTCACGCGATATGACTCCTCCAACAGTAAAACCCTCAGTTTGAATTAGTTTGATTATCCGAGAAAGGCACGTTGTCTTTCCAACACAAGGGTCACCAGTAATTAGCCATATTCTGGTAACCAAACTAAAACCACTGCCCAAGAGAAACAATCGAATCTAGAAGCAATGAATAGTAGGTTTTCATTTTAAAAGTAACAATACTTCCACTTTAAAAAGATAGAATATATACGTAATGGTTATTTTCAACCCCGATGGATAGGTTGCGTCGATTTGCAGTCCAAAGATATCAGTGAAATTGACTCAGTTACACAAAAGATGTACTCATTAATCAACTACAGATCAGGATTAATAAAGGAGATCCAAAACCTTCACGTCAAAAGAAGAAATCTTGTAGTGGAAACAAGAAATCTGACAGAGAGAATAAGAATCACTAGAGACTCACTCAACAAAGGATATCAAGTATACAAAGATACTCGCCGCACAAGAAGTGAAAACCTTTCAAAAATAAGAGAATTAAGAACTAAAATGAATCCAGTCGAGGAAACTCTGAAGAAGATTGAGAAAAACATTAATCTAAAAGAAGGAGAGAATCTAGCTGAAAGACTAAAAGCAGCAGACTGGAAGCTACAAACTGAAAAAATAACTAAGGAAGAAGAAAAAACCCTAGTAGAAACAATAAAGGATTTGGAATCAAAACTAAGAAAATGGAAGAAAGTAAACATAGCTAGAACAGAGATATCTAAGCTAAGAACGGAAATGAGCAAGTACAAGTCTAATTTAGATAAGATTTCCAAGTCAAATGAATCCGTGGAAAAAGAGCTAGATAGTGGTAAGGACAGATTAACTTCAGATGTTAAGACAAGAGATCAACTATTCAAAGAAATGGAGGAAATAAATATAGACATTGCTGAACTTGAAAAATCAATAACGAAGTCAGAGGAACAAATAACGGAATTAAAAAATAAACGACTGATTCTAATAAACGATACTAGAAATATAGAATTGGAGACAATAAAAAGTAAAGAAAAAGAAATGTTAAAAAAAGCTAAAGCAGCAGCAAAGGATAAAGTTTCAAAAGGAGAAAAGTTAACTTTCGATGAACTAAAACTTGCTTTTGATGAAGAATAATAAGAATAAGAATCTTACAGTACGTATCAACTAGTTATTAGTAATAATATTATTTAAGTAAAACGATAATAACTATTGTGACGGCATGCATGAGTGACTCACAAAACCAATTAGAGAAAATACTGGTTATCTGTATAGATAAAGACAATGATATTGAGAATAAGGCAGGAATTGAAACTCCCATTATCGGAAGAGAAAAGTGCATTGATGCAGCCATCAAGCTTTCATTAGAAGACCCCGAAGAAGCAGATTCTAATGCAATTTTTGCAGCGATAAAACAATACGACAATCTAGCAGCGAAAAACCATGAGTGCGAGGTTGCAATTATCGGTGGAACTAGTAAAGGAGGATTGGAAGCGGACCTTAAAGTAAGAGACGACATAAGGGAAGTTCTTCAAAAGTTTAAAGCTGACGGGCTAGTGCTAGTCTCAGACGGAATTGAAGATGAAAAAGCAATACCCATAATTCAAAGTATTGTACCCATCATTTCGGTCATAAGGGTAATTGTAAAACAAAGCAAAACCGTTGAAGATACATACGCATTGCTTGGAAGATATCTAAGAATGCTTGCTTTCGATACTAGATTCTCAAGAATTGCGTTAGGAATACCTGGATTAATATTGTTAATGTGGGGTATCGCGGTTTTCTTTGAACAAGAAAAACTTGCAATACTAATAGCATTAGGCTTAATCGGAATAACCCTTCTAATAAGAGGATTTGACCTAGATAAAATGAAACCATCAGGCTACCTTAGAGTGTTCTCAATAGTATCAAGTGCTCTAGTAATACTCACCGCATTCTACATTGCATTCTTAACAATCTCAACAACAACTGCTTTTCAAATGGTGAAATCAGACATTAACCTAATATGGAGTTACGGACCTTTTCTGGCTGGAAAACTCATCCAAGAATCAATCAACCTGCTATGGATTGGGATGGCCATCTTCTTTCTTGGAGGAGCTCTTATCAATTATGTAAAGGGAAGCGTAAAAATGTTAGGAAGCGCCGTCGTACTAGTTATACTGGCTTTACTATATGTTCCAGTTCTTGAATTCTCACAGATACTATCAGGTGCTGGCAACGCAACATCCATGGTATCTTACTTACTTTTAGGGTTTGCAGTAGTATTCTTGATCGCGACTTCAGTCTATATGTATGTTCAATCTCGCAGAGGGTCTAAGTAAAACGAGTAAATTCCTGACACTAATCCGTGTTTTAGGAGGTTACAAAATCTACGAAAAATACCTGGAAGAACAGATAAGAAAAGGAGCGAAACCAAATCACATAGGAATTATTCTAGACGGTAATAGACGGTGGGCGAACACCAATTCGTACTCGCGAATATTTGGTCACTGGATGGGGGGAGAAAACGTAGAAAACGTACTTGATTGGTCCCATGAACTAGACATTAATATAGTAACGCTTTACGTGTTATCGACAGAGAACTTACAAAGATCAGAAAAGGAGCTTCAAGAATTATTCATAATAATAGATGATAAGCTGAATTACCTACTTACGGATAATAGAATCCATAAAAATAAAATCAAGGTAAAATTTCTAGGAAGACTCAAAATGCTGCCAGAACAAACTAGAGAACTAGGGGAAAAACTAGAAGAAGCAACTAAGGATTATGACAAACAATATCTTAACATAGCAATCGCCTACGGAGGCAGAATGGAGATTCTGGATGGAGTTCGAGAAATATCAAAGAAAGTAAGAGACGGTTTATTAGAACCTGACGAAATCGATCTTAACACAGTTGAGTCACATCTTTACACTGCACATCTAAAAAACCCAGACCCAGACATTATTATTCGAACCTCAGGGGAAGAAAGGTTAAGCGGGTTTCTTCTATGGCAAGGGGCCTATAGTGAACTAATATTTCTTGATGTTTACTGGCCGGATTTTAGAAAGATAGATATAATGAGAGCTATCCGCACCTACCAGAATCGTACAAGACGATTTGGACGTTAAGACTTCAACAAATAAATACACGACTATTCAGGTATTTCACGGTCATAATGCCAGCTATAGTAATTACAGGAGGCTTCTTTGGAGACGAAGGAAAAGGAAAGATTGTATCCTACTTGGCGTTAAATGACAAAGTAGACGCCACAGTTAGAGGAGGAGTTGGGCCAAACGCTGGTCATACAGTAGTTTACAAAGGCAAGGAATACAAACTCCGAATGTTGCCAAGCGGCATTATTAACGAATCATCTAGACTCATGATAGGTCCGGGAGTAATTGTAAGTCCGAAAGTTCTACTTAATGAGATTGAAAAATATGGAGTAAAATCCAGAGTCTTAGTTGATAATAATTGCGCAGTTATTGAAGATGAACATATATTAAGAGACAATAAAGGACACTTAAAAGAGACTATAGGGACAACAGGAACTGGAACGGGCCCGGCAAATTCTGATAGGGTCTTAAGAATAGGACGTTTAATGAGAGACGTTGAAACACTTCCAGGAATTCTAGGAGACGTACCTTTTGAGGTAAACAAGATGCTCGACGAAGAGAAACAAGTTCTGGTTGAAGGAACTCAAGGAACTTTCTTATCATTATATTTTGGAGAATATCCATATGTTACATCAAAAGATGTTTGCGCCTCTGCAATCTGTTCAGATGTAGGAATAGGGCCAAAAAGAGCTGATGAGATTCTATTAGTGTTCAAAGCATATGTGACTAGAGTAGGTGGAGGATATTTACAAGGAGAATTAGATGAAATTGAAATTGCTAAAAGAGGCTGGAAGGAGGTGGGAACGGTAACCGGCAGAGTTAGAAGAGCAGCCCCGTTCAATTTTGATTTAGCGAAAAGAGCTACTATGCTTAACAGCGCAACGCAAATAGCCATAACTAAGCTCGACACGCTTTTCCCAAAGTGCAAAGGAATAACAAGATATGACGATTTACAAGTTGAAGCAAAAACATTTGTAAAGCAAGTTGAAGATGCCACCGGTGTAGATGTAACAATAATCGGAACCGGCGCAGAAGTTCTAGAAACAATCGACAGGCGTCGAAATAACAATTAAGCCTGAAGATAACTTAATCAAGAGTAGATTCCAGCAAAGAGAAGATTATTAGCACCAATAGATATTGGTGGGAGATAGGTATCGATATTAGAAAAAAGTATCGTTAGAGACGATTTATTTTTTTCCAATATTTAGTAGGATTGAACCAAAGGTTTGTCTAGCTAATCTAGCATACTTTAGAAATAAAAGATAATCTTTCGATTCAAAGAAAGAAATAGCCTTAAGCAAATAGTCAGATGCCTGCAATAGTTGATCATAATTGGATCCAATCACTTTTTTGAGTTGATTAAAACGACCGGGATTTTCGGCATTTAGATACATCTTAACAACAATAATACTGTACTCCAAATTAGCATAGATTTTCCAAATTTCATTGGAACAATCACAAATATTCTTACCATCAGATAATATATTATTCATATTATCAACCATTAAAGAAGTTTCAAGTAATAATAATTGAATACGTTTTTCTCCGCTAAATGTATTCAACAAAATCAACAAGTATTTGTAGCAAGTTACATTATTTATTTACCATGAAAGCATAGTTGTTAAAATGAGTCAAATAATAAGGTCAATTAACATATTCTCAACATGCGAATTGTAGTATGTAATGAACTATTTATGGGTAAATATAGCTAACCCGGATTTATCTATCCTACAAAAGCCAAACCTCACGAATTGAATGATATCATCGGGGCTTAATCCTTTACAAGCTATCTCACCTAAGCCTTTTACGATCTTCAAACTGTCTTTATTGAACTCATCACCCATCATAAGTTGACCCGCTACCAAAACTGAGAACTCAACATTATCGTTTGTAACCCACTGGACCTTCAAAACTTCATCTTTAATCTCATCATCAATATACTTACTGATGATTCCTGATGAATTTGATGACTCGATACGAACATTGTAGAGACCAATAAGTCGCAATTCATCATTTTCATTTAGTCTTTCAGAATCAGCTTTGGGTATGTAAAATATGTTAGATGTGTTAATCTCTCTTTGGCCCAGATCCTTATCGGGATGATACCTCAAAGAAACCTTGGTTTTTGGCGCATCCCTAACTTCAAGGATAACCGGGTCAGGAACAAAGAACAATCTTTTTGTTGACGCATCCAGAATCTTACGGTTTATACTTTCAAGAATACTAAAATCAGGTTCAGACTCTGCCTTACTGACACCTAGGCTAATTACGAACGCCCTTATAGATTCGGGTAAAAAACCACGCCTTCGCAAAGCCAGAAGAGTTGGTAATCGAGGGTCATCCCAGCCTTCTACGAGTCCTCCTTGCACAAGCGGTTGCAGACGTCTCTTTGAAACAGTAGAACCTTTTATTTCTAAACGCGCAAATTCAATTAGTTTAGGAGCTCTGAGGTTTAATATTTTCAAGATATAATAATAAAGCTCGTCTCTCAACTCATATTCTTTAGTCCTAAGCGCATGTGTGACACCGTCTTTGCTATCTTCAATTGGCGCAACAAAATCGTACAATGGCCATACACGATACTTATCACCCTTCAAAGGATGCTTTTCATCCATTATTCTAAACAGAGCCGGATCTCTCATAACTGTATTTAGACTCTTCATATTACCTCGTAAACGAAGAACGGCCTCATTAGGTTTGAACGTCGTAAACATATTCTTCCAACGTGAAAGATGCTCCGATACAGACTGAGACCTGCAAGAACACTCCATCTCTTCATATCTGTTACGTTTAACAATTTCTGACCTGCAAGAACACACATATGCATATCCTTCAGACACCAGTTTTTCAGCGTAGAAATACAGAATATCCATGTCGTCAGAAGTGTTCTTTTCTAAATCAGGTTTTATGCCTAACCACGTCAATCCATCTCTAATTGCATCATAGTATTCTAACTTCTCCTTTGAAGGATTGGTATCGTCGAATCGAAGTATCATACTTCCACCATACATCTTGGCATACGTGTAATCGATTATTGCAGCTTTCGCATGTCCAATGTGAGGGTATCCATTAGGCTCTGGTGGAAAACGAGTCACTACTTTCCCTTCCTCAGCATTTTCTAAGGGATGAAGCATCCTTTCTTCAGTATTGGCCAACGGCTTTTCCAAAACTTCAGGATGATCTTTTTGAATATCCTGAAGTATTTCGATAGCAGACATATTATTAACTACTTGCACCATACGAATTATTTGGGGAATTATGACTTTAAGCTGAGACCGTAAACCCGGTTCATCACCTATTATTTTACTAACTACAGCATTTACATCCGCTTTTCCTTCGTGCCGAAATGCGTTTATCAACGAGTGTTTTCTTATCAGATAGTCTAATGATGGATTCACGTTCTGATTAAGGTTATTACTTTGGCTATTAAAATGTTGAAAGACTCACCAGTTTCTATCCACCATAAAGTCTATCAATTCTTCAAGAAGAATCTTAGAGCGTGTCTTAGGAAAGGTTGCGAATATTTCTTGAAAACCTTTCTTCGCTTGAAAAGTAAGGTCATTTGCTTTCGATTTTGCATAATCTATTGACTCGTACTTCTCAATAAGATTTAAAATATAATTAACATCTGGACGTGTTCTATTCTCACGATTCTTACTCATGATTTCTAGAATCTTTTCCTTTTCAATTGGATTGGCATTATCAATTAAGTGTATTAGTATTAGTGTTCGTTTTCCTTCAAATATGTCTCCGCTACTTTCTTTTCCATATTTTAGCTCATCACTTGTCAAATTCAAAATATCATCCTGTATTTGAAAAGCTTTACCTAAATTGGAGCCAAAGCTGATAATCTGACTTAAATTCTTGCTATTAGTACCAGCAATAATACCACCAAGTCTACAAGGAGATATGCAAGTATACCACGAAGTTTTCTTATTGCACATCAAGTAATAGTCTTGTTCAGATATATTCCAATTGTTATTAGTGACCCAAGATAGCTCCATATGTTGGCCTTCTGTTGTTTGATTTATCATTGTTATGAATTCTTTAATCACTGATAGAGTTCTAGATGGTCCTAACATTTCAGTATTACTAACAAGTATTTCCCACATCTTTCCATGTAATGCGTCCCCAACATTGATCGCCATTGGAGCGCTATATTTTCTATGCAGAACCAAGTCGCCTCGCCTCATCACAGAAGCATCTTCGACATCGTCGTGTATCAATATCCAATTTTGAAAGATCTCGAGAGCAGCTGCCGTTCGAAAAGCTTCTTCATCATTCCCTCCAAAGGCTTCGCAAGTTAGAATACAAAGAGAAGATCTAAGTCCCTTACTGGGTCTAGAAGGATAATCTCTAATCATTTCGTAAAAATCGTTGATTTCTTTGACTTTGTCTTTCTTTGGTAAAAAGTCAAGTATGAATTGGTCGATTTCTTTTTTTTTCTCATTCAACTGTTCAAGTAATGAATCATTCAAATGGGTCCCATTTAATTTGAAAGAATCGAGAGTAGACTAGTTATTTAAAGATGCACTCCACTCCAGTAAATTCCCGTTCATTATGTATCGCACCGTAGATAGATCTTTAACAGTCTTTGAACCGGTAATGAACATTGTTGCCCGCAGCTCATTTGTCAATTTAGTAATAAAATCGATTACGTCGTTTTCAGAATTTACTGCCAACTTTAGTAGAGGATAGGCTAGTCCAGTTAACGACGCACCTAACACCAAGCATTTTGCAACTTCCAAGCCATTTCTTAAACCACCCGAAGCAATTACAGGAATCTTAGTAGTCTTTTGAACTTCAATTAGCGATGCAGCCGTGGGGATTCCCCAGTCCCAAAATAGTTCACCTAACGATTCCTTATTGCGATCTCCTCTTTCGATGGCTCGGTAGCGCTCTATTCCAGCCCAGCTTGTTCCACCAACACCTGCTACATTTATTGCTGATATTCCTGCAGATTCCAACTTTTTAGCAACCTCAAGAGATATTCCGCAACCTACTTCCTTTACAATAATTGGAATATCTAAAGTAGAAGCTATGTCAGACAAATTCTTCAAAACGTTTTTGAATTTAGGTTCACCTTCAGGTTGCACTAACTCTTGAAGAGGGTTTAGATGAACTGCAAGAGCATCTGCTTTTACCATATCAATTATTCTTGCAACAATGTCAGAGTCTTTATAGTGGGATAATTGACTTGCACCGATGTTTGCAACTACGAAAGCTGAAGGAGCTTTTTCTCGCACTATTGAATATGTTTTAGCTGATTCTTCAGATAAGAGGCCTGCTCTTTGACTACCTACACCCATTCCAATACCGATTTTCTCAGCAGCGATCGCTAGGTTTCCATTGATTTTCTTACTAGTAGCTGTACCGCCAGTCATCGCGTCGATTAAAATAGGTGTTGAGAAGAAATGTCCCAGAAATGTTGTTGACGTATCTATTTCTTCAATATTAATCTCTGGTAGCGCGTTGTGCACGAGTGTTACGTTTTCCAAAAGAGTCGTAGAGTGCTTTGCTTGAACATTTTCCTTAAGAGTAATAGTTATTCCGTCATCTTTTCTATTCTGTATGTTGGATTTGATTTTAGATTTAGCCAAATGTTAACCAGCTTTTAGAAATATCATTAGACATAAATAATCTTAATTAATTTAAGCATTTCTTATGATAGTGCCTAATCCTTTTTGACCTTTAATCGCACATTCCAAAAGACCTGGTTTCAATGCGTTTATTATTTCGCTTTCTATCCCTTTATTCTCCGCGAGTCTGAGCAAAACATCGACTTTTGATTTCATACCACCAGTAACATCTATTGTATCGGATCCTTTGATGAAGTTCATAATCCAAGGTCTATCTGAAGTTGATATAATATCGTATTTTTTGTTAGTGGAATAGTCAATAACACCGTCAACATTAGTTCCAATGATTACTCTTTTTACTTTTAAGCGATTGGCCAAATAGAATAACAGTTCTTCAGTTGACACTATACTGAATCCTTGCTTAATATCAATTACCACGTCGCCATAGATTACTGGAAGTAGATTAATGGCTAGCATTTTCTTTATTATTTCCATGTCCCAACTCTTAATTCTACTTGATTCAGCTAATACACACGACGATGGTGATATTGAGACCGCATCCTCACCATGAGAAATTAGAGAATCAACAACAATTCTATTAAGATTTCCTGCGGAGTTTTGAACCAAAGAGAAACCCTTCGAACCACCCCCTCCCACAATGCCTTTTTGAACATGAAACTTCTCTGCAAATACGTGGGGAAAAGAACCGCCACCATTACCAAGTATGATCTTAGAACCGGAGAGTTTTCTGGCTGAACAGATTTCGGATGATAATCTATCGATTACTTCTTTTATAGCTGTAAATGGCTTGCTTTTCTCAGTGATAACGCTTCCACCAATCTTAACAAGTGTGATTTCATTAAAAACTTCTTTGCTCAATCATTGACCATCCATGTTAAAACACCTGGATTAGGAATAGTTGAAACCCAGCTTTCAGTGAAGAAACGCTTGATTTTGTTATTAATACTATTACTTTTCCTTTCAGGTGGTAATGCAATGATACAGCCTCCGCCTCCACCTCCAGTTAGCTTTGCAGCTAAGCAACCTGAGGCTAAGGAGGACTCAACAAGATTATCAATGAGAAGTGACGATACACCGATTGATGAAAGAATCTTATGATTATAATTCAAAATAGATGCGACCGTATCAAGGTCTTTTGACGCTAATGCAGACGCGGTTAGTTTTGAAAGTAAAGATGTTGAAGTAACAAGCGCCTCGAAGCTATATGGAGAATTTAACTTGGCTTTAGAAAACAATTCTATCATTCTCGAGGTATTCCTGCTTGTACCGCTGTATCCAATTATTAAGCTAATTGATTCACCTAAATTTACTGATTCATATGAAACACCTTTCTTAAATAATATGACACCGCCACAAGTCGAGATAGTTGGATCTATTCCTGACGGATTAACGTGTATTAGCTTTTCTGAAATCATTGAAAGGTCGATTACTTCTTTTTCAGTTAATGTATGTCCTAATATTGTGGAAACAGCTGACACGACCGCTACTGAAGCGGAAGCCGAGGACCCTAAACCTGCTGAAATTGGTATATCACTTTCCAACTCCAATCTTATGCCTCTTTTTTCATCAAGGTAATTCAAAGTAGACTTAAACACCTCCACAATTGGAGATAATGTTCTAGGTATTCTCCCTACAAGATTCGTCTTAAGACCTAGATTCTTAGAGATTATTATTGAACGGTCTGAAAACGTCACTTGGGCCGTAGTTCCACGATTAATTGCAGCAGCAAGTGCATAAGAGCCATGAACTACGAAATGTTCTCCAATTATTATAATTTTTCCGGGTGATCTAGATTTAAATTTCATGAATTTCCAACTACAAAAAAACTATTGAAGAGTAACCCACAACAGATTCTTTGTCATTTGTGACGTCCCCACTAGTGGCATAGTTTAAAAGACGCCCTTCTTTGGCACCCAACTTCTTTACGGAAACCATTATCGCAGCAATTGCACCATAACCACATGCAGTCACATTAAGCTTTTCAAGAATCGAATAGTATTTATCAACATCGAGTGAATTAATTGCCTTAATCAATTCCGAGTCCTTTTTTACAGCTTCTTTTTGAGATTCATAATGAGTGAAATCTGAAGAAGCTAATAAAACAATATTAAGTTTTGTGGCTAAATCCGCTAAGACAGTTCCTAATTCGCAAGCGGTTTCTTGATCTTGAATGGATATTAGTATAGGTAAAATCTTGAAACCTTCTGAATAAATATATTGAAGAAAAGGCAATTGACATTCTATCGAATGATCTCTACTGTGCGAAAGAAAATCCAAATCAATTAGTTTAGAGAGATCCTTTATTCTATTTGCGGACTCTTCATCAACTTTTACAATCCCAAGTGGAGTTACCCATGATCCCCTTGGAAATACACCTAGAGGGCTACCAATCCCCCAATGATTGGGCCCAACCAAAACAACTGTATCAGGTTTAGCTCTAGTCGAAAGCGCCTTGTAAGTATACGAAGCTACTAACCCGGAATAATCATATCCTGCATGAGGAACGATACCCCCATAAATACGAGACTTATCATCTATCTCAATAAGGGTGTCTCGATTTTGTGAAAAATATTTTTCAATATCTCTTCTTAACTGTGATGCCGATGAAGGGTAAAACTGGCCAGATACAACCGGTCTTCGTACGGACACTTTCTATCTGATAACTAGTAAATGAAAAGACGTTTAAGGATATCTATCTTCTATTCATCGTCTTCTTCTACGAGCCTAGTTTCAAAGTCTTCAATAGAATATTTGATCTGATTATCGGCAGTTATCTGCCCCTGATTTGTTAATATTGATCTTGCAAGAAGCCAGAATACGGCAGCCAAAGCTTTTCTTCCACGGTTATTCGCAGGAATAACTAAATCTACATTTGAAGTTACGTTGTCAGTGTCACATAACGATACTGTGGGAATACATATTTTTGAAGCTTCGATTACGGCTTGTAAGTCCATTGCTGGGTCAGTTATTAGAATAACTTCAGGATCTATATGTTTAGGATAAAGCGTATTCGAAAACGTGCCAGGCATGAATCTTCCGGTGAGGGGAATAAATCCGGTGATTTCGCAGAACTTTTCAATTGGAGTTTTCGCGTATTCTCTCGAAGAATAAACTACAACTCGATTAGTCTCAAATCTTGAAAGAAACTTTGCAACAACTTCTATTCTAGCTAAAGTTTTTCCGATAGCTATGACGTGAAGCCCATCAGACCTAGTTCGTTGGACGAAACGGGCCATTGATTTTGTTTTCACTTGTGTTCCAACTCTTATTCCAGTAGAAAGAAGTGCTTTTTCTGTCATTTGAAAAGTTTTTTGAGTTCCTGTTGAGTCCAGTTCAATTCCACTTATTGGTTCGTCAATTTCTTCAGACAATTTCTCCACCAAACCTTCTTTGATTACTTTATCTTCGCACTTGTACGTTTATCTAGTAATTTAAGTCTTTGAACAGAAATCCATATTTATTGACCTAAGTTGTTGATTCGAATTCTGTTCTTCTTTTCGCCAGTAATTCGTAATAAGGAA